>NZ_JBXAYE010000003.1:0-296806 GCF_056782135.1 Dellaglioa sp. CoH-56-MRSF-11
TAAGCTTCTTAGCGCCAAGAGTAGTTGGGGGTCGCCCCCTGCGAGGGTAGGACGTTGCCATGCTTTTTTTATTATTTGGAGGTTTAGCTCAGTTGGGAGAGCGTCTGCCTTACAAGCAGAGGGTCACAGGTTCAAGCCCTGTAACCTCCATTTGAGCCGTTAGCTCAGTTGGTAGAGCATCTGACTTTTAATCAGAGGGTCGACAGTTCGAGCCTGTCACGGCTCATTTTCAATTCCACATTCTGCGGGTGTGGCGGAATTGGCAGACGCACTAGATTTAGGATCTAGCGTCGTAAGACGTGGGGGTTCAAGTCCCTTCACCCGCATCATTTTCAGTTATGCCGACTTAGCTCAGTTGGTAGAGCACCTGATTTGTAATCAGGGGGTCGGGCGTTCGAATCGTCTAGTCGGCACCATTTTTTAATTTTTTTGCGGAAGTAGCTCAGTGGTAGAGCATCACCTTGCCAAGGTGGGGGTCGCGGGTTCGAATCCCGTCTTCCGCTTTTCAATAAATGCCGGGGTGGCGGAACTGGCAGACGCACAGGACTTAAAATCCTGCGGTGAGTGATCACCGTACCGGTTCGATTCCGGTCCTCGGCACCATTTATTGTTTTAATTTTATATTTTTAATGCACCCATAGCGCAACTGGATAGAGTGTCTGACTACGAATCAGAAGGTTGTAGGTTCGACTCCTACTGGGTGCATTTTTTTGTGTTCGGGAAATAGCTCAGCTTGGTAGAGCACCTGGTTTGGGACCAGGGGGTCGCAGGTTCGAATCCTGTTTTCCCGATTAATTGAAAAAGGAATTTAAACTTTATGTTTAAATTCCTTTTTTTGTTTAGGACAAATAACTTTCAATTTTAATTTATATTTCGTATAATGAAAGTCAACATTAGTCAAACTATTTGAGGTGATGAATATGCAGGGTCAGAATATTTCTGATGTGATTGAGAAGTATTTTAAGAAAATTCTTTTAGACGAAAAAGAAATAGTCATTAAACGTTCTGAAGTTGCTGAATTATTTAATTGTGTACCATCGCAAATAAATTATGTTATTAACACGCGATTTACTATTCAAAATGGATATGTAGTAGAGAGTAAACGTGGTGGCGGTGGATATATTAGGATAGAAAAGGTAAATCTTTTTGTAGATCAAGAATTTATTCAAACAATAGAAAATTTAATTGGTACAAACGTATCCCAACAAGAAGGTTACGATATTATTCAAAGTTTATATGATGAGAAGACATTGACAAAAAAAGAATCAAATTTAGTTTTAGCTATAATAAAGAAAGATGTTTTTCTTGGTATGGATACAGAATCAGAAAATATGATACGCGCTAAAATGTTGATTAATTTAATTAATCGCTTACGATATGAAGAGTAGAAAGAGGTAATAATATGGATAATTTATTTACGCCGAGTGCAAAAGAAGTTCTTATTCGAGCACAGGAAGCTGCTAAACACTATCGTCAACAAGCCGTTGGTACTGAACATTTACTTTTGGCTTTGTCTGAAGTACAAAATGGTATTGCAGATAAAGTATTGAAACAATTTAATGTTGATCCAGAAGATATAATGGAAGAAATCGAAAGATTCACTGGTTATGGATCATTGAGATTAAATAAAAATGATAATTATTTACCTTACTCACCAAAAGCAAAAATGATTTTATCAATTGCTAACGATGAAGCTAAAAATTTAAATGCAAGTAAGGTGGGTACAGAGCATCTTTTACTAGCGCTAACAAGTAATAATGAAATATTATCATCAAGAATTATGGGCGGATTAAGTGCTGATGTTAAGCAGGTACGTAAAATGATTTTCCGTCAACTTGGTGTCAGTGAAGTTCAGATGAGACAAAAGAATCGTGGTAAACAAACTCCAGAAGAGGGAACACCTACATTAGATGAATTAGCACGTGATTTGACTAAAATGGCTCGTGATAAGCAGATTGACCCTGTAATTGGTCGAGATTCTGAAGTGAAAAGATTAACTCAAGTATTGAGTCGTCGAACTAAGAATAATCCAGTGTTAATTGGTGAACCTGGTGTTGGTAAGACTGCAATCGCTGAGGGGTTTGCTCAACGATTAGTTGACGGAAACGTTCCTGAAGACATGATTGGAAAACGATTAATGATGCTTGATATGGGATCATTAGTTGCGGGAACAAAATATCGTGGTGAATTTGAAGATCGGTTAAAGAAAATATTGAAAGAAGTATACACGACTAAAGATGTTATTTTATTTATTGATGAATTACACACGTTAATTGGTGCAGGGGGTGCAGAAGGTGCAATAGATGCATCTAATATATTAAAACCTGCATTGGCTCGTGGTGAAGTTCAAGTTATTGGTGCAACGACATTAGATGAGTATCAAAAATACATTGAATCTGATGCTGCTTTGGAACGACGTTTTGCGACAATCACAATCAAAGAACCAACAGAAGCACAGACTGTTGATATTTTAAAGGGACTCCGACCTAAATATGAGGCACATCATCGCGTGCAAATTACCGATGATGCAATTGAAGCAGCAGTAGAAATGGGTAATCGATATATTACTGATCGATTCCTACCTGATAAGGCGATTGATTTAATGGATGAAGCCGCTGCTCAGGTTCGTATTGAGCGCCCAAGGACTAAATCAAAATTAAGTAAAAAACAAGATCAACTTGACGAATTGCGTCAACAAAAAGATGATGCAGTTAGTCAGCAAGATTTTGAATTAGCTGCGGGTATTCGTACAAAAGAAATGCGTGTTAAAAAGCAGGTTGAAGATTTAGAAGCCGAAAAAAATGCTGCCGTTAAGTCTAGTGCAGAACATTATGATATAAAGGTAACTAGCGAAGAAATTGCAGGAATTGTTTCTGATTGGACAGGTGTTCCAGTACAACAATTGAATAAAAGTGAAAGTGATCGCTTAATTCATCTTGAAGACATTTTGCATAAACGTGTTATTGGTCAAAATGAGGCAGTTAGCTCAATTGCAAAGGCTATTCGACGTGCTAGAAGCGGATTGAAAAATCCAGCAAGACCAATTGGTTCATTCATGTTCCTTGGGCCAACGGGTGTTGGTAAAACTGAATTAGCTAAGGCACTTGCTGAAGCTATGTTTGGCTCTGAAGAAGCAATGATTCGAGTGGATATGTCGGAATATATGGAAAAATATAGTACAAGTCGCTTGATTGGATCGCCACCAGGTTACGTTGGATATGATGAAGGTGGACAATTGACTGAAAAAGTTCGTCAGACACCATATTCTGTTGTTCTCTTGGATGAAGTTGAAAAAGCGCATCCTGATGTTTTTAATATTTTACTTCAAGTGTTAGATGATGGATACTTAACAGATTCTAAAGGACGTCGTATTGATTTTAGAAATACAATTATCATTATGACATCTAACTTAGGTGCAACTGCCGTTCGTGATGAGAAGTTTGTTGGATTTGGTGTAGAATCTGAAAAAGATGAATATAAGGCAATGTCTGGAAAAATTCGCGCGGCTCTTAAAAAAGCCTTTCGTCCAGAATTTTTAAACCGAATTGATGAATCAATTATATTCCATTCATTAACTAAAGTTGAATTACATGAGATTGTGAAATTGATGACTAAAGAAGTTATTGATAGGTTGAAGGAACAAGATATTAAGGTTAAAATATCACCTGCAGCAATTGATGTGATTGCTAAGGCAGGGTTTGATCCAGAATATGGTGCTAGACCCATTCGTCGTGCATTACAAACAGAAGTTGAGGACCGTCTAAGTGATATTCTTCTTTCTGGTCAAATAAAAGATAATGATAATATTACAATTGGTGCTGTAAAAGGTGTTATCAAAGTAACGATTAAAGAATCAAAAACTAAAGTAGCAGTGAAGTAAACTTAAAAAGGTGTAACTATTCATGTAGTTGCACCTTTTTTATCACTAGAAAAGGAGTGTTATCTATGGAAAAAATAGATCTTATTGTAATTGGTGGAGGCTCTGCTGGAATTGCAGCAGCAAATCGAGCTGGTTCTTTTGGAAAAAAAGTAATTTTAATAGAAGGAAATGAAATTGGTGGAACTTGTGTCAACGTTGGATGTGTACCTAAAAAGATTATGTGGTCTGCAGCAGCGTTAGCACAAGATTTTGATTTAGCTACTGATTATGGGTTTACTAAACAACAGCCGCAACTTGATTTTGAAAAATTAGTTGCTAACCGTTCTGCATATATTGAACGATTACATGGCGCATATTTCAGAAATTTAGATAAAAATCAGGTACAAGTCATTAAAGGCTATGCAAAATTTATTGATAATCAAACAGTTGAAGTTAATGGCTCAAAATATGTCTCAGAGCACATACTAATTGCAACTGGTGGAACACCCAATATACCCGACATTCCTGGCGCAACGTATGGGATTGAATCTAATCAATTCTTTGATGATTTGAAAGAATTACCTGCTAAAGTTGCGGTTATCGGAAACGGTTATATTGGTACTGAACTTGCTGGAACGTTGAATGCACTAGGGTCAAAAGTTCACATGTATGCAAAATACGACACGTTGTTACCTAATTTTGATGAATTAATTTCAACAAATGTAACAGAAACGTATATAGAAAATGGAATTGATATTAGTTTTAACTCAAAGGTGACAGAGTTGAAACGGCGAAGTGATGGTAAATATGAAGTTATTACCAATGATGACTCATTGGTCGTAGATTGTGTTATTTGGGCGGTTGGCCGCCGACCAGTTACCGATAAAATGAATATTTCTGCCACAAATATTAAATTAAATGATAATGGTACTATTGTGGTCGACGAGTATCAAAATACATCAGTTGCTGGTATTTATGCGACTGGGGATGTTATTGGTAAACTTGACTTAACACCTGTTGCAATTGCAGCTAGCCGAAGATTAATGGAGCGTGTGTTTAATAATAAACCTACGGAACATTTAGATTATAAATTGGTACCCACAGTGGTATTCTCACATCCAGTTGCTGGAACGATTGGTTTAACTGAAGCTGAAGCAACTTTAGAATATGGTCAAGAAAATCTAAAAATTTATCGATCATCATTTACACCAATGCGTTATAGTTTAGGTGATAGTAAGGTGAAGGAAAACCTGAAGTTAATTACGGTTGGTAAAGATGAACGAATTGTTGGATTACATGGTGTTGGAGAAGGCATGGACGAAATGCTACAAGGATTTGCAGTAGCAATTAAAATGGGCGCAACTAAAAAAGATTTCGATGATACAGTTGCTATTCACCCAACGAGTGCTGAAGAATTTGTGACGATGACTTAATGAGCACGAACTGTTGACATCCGATTCAATAGCGTATATGATAATTAAATGTATAATACTGTGAATTTTTATAGCTGATTACGATCTATTGTCCGTAAGAAGCCTTATAGAGAGACAAAAATGGTGATTATTTAAAAATAAATAAACTGTTTTTGTTTTTTCTTTTGCCAAAAAAACCGATTTTTTCGTCTAGTATGCAATTTGTAATCAAACTGTAATATAAAATCATCGGACTTTGGCAGGTTTACAGAATAAATTTGAGAGGTGACTAATTTGGCTGGACATTTAGTAAACTACGGTAAACACAGTACACGTAGAAGTTACGCACGTATCAAAGAAGTTTTAGATTTACCTAATTTAATCGAAATTCAAAGTGACTCTTACCAATGGTTCTTGGATGAAGGTCTTCGTGAAATGTTTGAAGACATCATGCCAATTGACGATTTTGCTGGTAACTTATCATTAGAATTTGTTGATTACCAATTATTAGAACCTAAATACACTGTAGATGAAGCACGCGCACATGATGCGAACTATTCGGCTCCATTACATGTTACATTACGTTTAACTAACCATGAAACTGGCGAAATTAAATCTCAAGATGTTTTCTTTGGTGATTTCCCATTAATGACAGAACAAGGAACATTTATCATTAATGGTGCTGAACGAGTTATTGTTTCTCAATTAGTTCGTTCACCAGGGGTTTACTACAATGGTTCATTAGATAAAAATGGCCGTGAAACATATGGCACAACTGTTATTCCTAACCGTGGTGCATGGTTAGAATATGAATCAGATGCTAAAAATATTTCATATGTACGTATTGATCGTACACGTAAAATTCCATTAACTGAATTGGTCCGCGCTTTAGGATTTGGTTCTGATGATGAAATTATTGAAATGTTGGGTAACAATGATAGCTTAATGCTAACACTTGAAAAAGATGTTCATAAAAATACGGATGATTCACGTGTTGAAGAATCTTTAAAAGATGTTTATGAACGTCTACGTCCCGGCGAACCTAAAACAGCTGATAGCTCACGTAGTTTATTGACAGCTCGTTTCTTTGATCCAAAACGTTACGACTTAGCTCCAGTTGGTCGTTACAAAATTAATAAAAAATTAAGCTTGAAAACACGTTTATTGAACCAAACATTAGCTGAAACATTGGCTGATCCAGATACTGGTGAAGTACTTGCACAAAAAGATACCGTAATTGATAAACAAGTTATGGAAACTTTAGCACCATATCTTGATCGTCAAGATTTCAAGACGGTCACATACCACCCATCAGAAGATGGTGTTGTTACTGAACCTATGGTACTTCAAATCGTTAAGGTTTATTCTCAAGTAGACCCAGAACGTGAGATGCCAATGATTGGTAATGGCAATATTGACTTACAATACAAACATATTGTACCTGCTGATATTATTGCTTCAATGAACTATTTCTTTAATTTAAAAGAAAATATTGGTTCTGTGGATGATATTGATCATTTAGGTAACCGTCGTATTCGTTCAGTTGGTGAATTACTACAAAATCAATTTAGAATTGGTTTATCACGTATGGAACGTGTTGTACGTGAACGTATGTCAATTCAAGATACAACAACTGTTACACCACAACAATTGATTAACATTCGTCCTGTTGTGGCTTCTATTAAAGAATTCTTTGGTTCATCTCAATTATCACAATTCATGGATCAAACTAATCCACTTGGTGAATTGACACATAAACGTCGTCTTTCTGCCTTAGGACCTGGTGGTTTGACTCGTGATCGTGCTGGATATGAAGTTCGTGATGTTCATTACACGCATTACGGTCGTATGTGTCCAATTGAAACGCCTGAAGGACCTAACATTGGTTTGATTAATAGTTTATCAAGTTATGCACGTGTTAACCGATATGGTTTTATTGAAACACCTTATCGTCGTGTGAGCTGGGAATCACATCAAGTAACTGATAAAATCGATTACTTGACTGCTGATGAAGAAGATAACTATGTTATTGCACAGGCTAACTCACCATTAAATGAAGATGATTCATTTGTAAATGAACTCGTTATGGCTCGTAATCGTTCAGAAAATATCGAAATCGGTATTGATAAAGTCGATTACATGGATGTTTCACCTAAACAAGTTGTGGCTGTTGCTACAGCATGTATTCCTTTCTTGGAAAATGATGATTCTAACCGTGCCTTGATGGGTGCCAATATGCAACGTCAAGCTGTTCCTTTAATCAATCCTCATTCACCACTTGTTGGTACAGGTATTGAATATAAGGCAGCTCATGATTCTGGTGTCGCTTTAATTAACAAAAACGAAGGTACTGTTGAATACGTTGATGCACGTGAAATTCGTGTTCGTCGTGAAGATGGCGCTTTAGATAAATACAAATTAATGAAATTCCATCGTTCAAATGGTGGTAAAAACTACAATCAACGTCCAATTGTTCGTGTAAACGATCATGTTGATGCTGATGAAATTTTAGCTGATGGTCCTTCAATGGAAAATGGGGAATTAGCTTTAGGCCAAAACCCATTAGTTGCCTTTATGACTTGGAATGGTTATAACTTTGAAGATGCTGTTATCATTAACGAACGTCTTGTTCGTGATGATGTCTACACATCAATTCATATTGAAGAATTTGAATCAGAAGCACGTGATACAAAATTAGGACCTGAAGAAATTACTCGTGAAATTCCTAATGTTGGTGAAGATTCATTAAAAGATCTTGATGAATTTGGTATCGTCCGTATTGGTGCTGAAGTTAATGATGGTGATATCTTAGTTGGTAAAGTAACACCTAAAGGGGTTACTGAATTATCTGCTGAAGAACGTTTATTACATGCTATCTTTGGAGAAAAGGCTCGTGAAGTACGCGATACTTCATTGAAAGTTCCTCATGGTGGTGGCGGTATTGTTCAAGATGTTAAAATCTTTACTCGTGAAGCAGGGGATGAATTAAGTCCTGGTGTTAATATGATGGTTCGTATCTACATTGCACAAAAACGTAAGTTACGTGTGGGTGATAAGATGGCTGGACGTCATGGTAACAAAGGGGTTGTTTCAATCGTTGTCCCTTCTGAAGATATGCCTTACATGCCAGATGGTACACCAGTTGATATTCTTTTGAATCCCATGGGTGTTCCTTCTCGTATGAATATTGGACAAGTTTTAGATCTTCATTTAGGTATGGCTGCTCGTAAATTAGGTATCCATGTTGCAACACCAGTTTTTGATGGTGCTCGCGATTCAGATATCTGGAATGTCTTTAAAGAAGCTGGAATTTCAGATGATGGTAAGACAATCTTATATGATGGACGTACAGGTGATGCATTTGATAACCGTGTTTCTGTAGGTGTTATGTACTATATGAAACTTGCTCACATGGTTGATGATAAAATCCATGCTCGTTCAATAGGACCATACTCATTAGTAACGCAACAACCATTAGGTGGTAAAGCACAATTTGGTGGACAACGTTTTGGTGAAATGGAAGTTTGGGCACTTGAGGCTTATGGTGCTGCTTACACGTTACAAGAAATTTTAACGTATAAATCTGATGATGTTGTGGGTCGTGTGAAAACATACGAAGCAATTGTCAAAGGCGAACCAATTCCTAAACCAGGTGTTCCTGAATCATTCCGTGTTCTTGTTAAAGAATTACAGTCATTAGGATTAGATATGAAAGTACTTGATGCTAAAAAGACTGAAATTGAATTACGTGACATGGATGATGACGATGATGATATCGTTAATGTGGATGCGTTAAGCAAATTAGCTAATGAACAAAAAGAGAAAAAAGCTAAAGAAGAAGCCGAAAAAATGGCTGCTGAAATGAACAAAGAATAATTTTGGCTTAGTTACTGAACTCAAATTTGTGTGGATGAAGCTAATGCTTAGTTTGAGAAATCCAACACACTATAAAACTAAAGGGAGGTCGGTCCTTTGATCGATGTCAATAAATTTGATAGCATGCAAATTGGCTTAGCATCTTCTGATAAGATTAGAAGCTGGTCATATGGTGAAGTTAAAAAGCCCGAAACAATCAATTATCGTACATTAAAACCTGAAAAAGACGGACTATTCGATGAACGTATTTTTGGACCAACAAAAGATTGGGAATGTGCCTGTGGTAAATACAAACGTATTCGCTATAAAGGTATCGTCTGTGATCGTTGTGGTGTTGAAGTTACTCGTTCTAAAGTACGTCGCGAACGTATGGGTCATATTGAATTAGCTGCACCAGTTACACATATCTGGTACTTTAAAGGAATTCCAAGTCGTATGGGTCTTGTCTTAGACATGAGTCCTCGTGCTTTGGAAGAAGTTATCTACTTTGCTTCTTACGTTGTTACTGAACCTGGTAACACACCTCTTGAAAAGAAACAGTTATTAACAGAACGTGAATATCGTGAAAAACGTGAAGAATACGGGACTGAATTCGAAGCTGGAATGGGTGCTGACGCTATTCGTCATTTATTACGTGATGTTAATCTTGCTGGTGAATCTGAAGAATTAAAAGAAGAATTGAAAGATGCTACTGGCCAAAAGAGAACACGTGCTGTTCGTCGTTTGGACATTTTAGAAGCATTCTTACTTTCTGAAAATGAACCTGCATGGATGGTTATGGATGCTGTTCCTATTATTCCACCTGACTTACGTCCAATGGTTCAATTAGAAGGTGGCCGTTTTGCCACTTCTGATTTGAATGATTTATACAGACGGGTTATTAACCGAAATAACCGACTAAAACGTTTATTAGATTTGAACGCTCCTGGTATTATTGTTCAAAATGAAAAACGTATGTTACAAGAAGCTGTTGATGCATTGATTGATAATGGTCGTCGTGGCCGTCCAGTTACTGGACCTGGTAACCGACCATTGAAATCTCTTTCACATATGTTGAAAGGTAAACAAGGACGTTTCCGTCAAAATTTACTTGGAAAACGTGTTGATTATTCAGGCCGTTCAGTTATTGCTGTTGGACCAACGTTACAAATGAATCAATGTGGTATTCCTCGTGAAATGGCTTTGGAATTATTCAAACCATTTATGATGAAAGAACTTGTTAAACGTGAAATGGCTTCAAATATTAAAAATGCTAAACGTAAACTTGATCGTCGCGATGAAGATATCTGGGATGTTTTAGAAGAAGTTATTGTTGAACATCCAGTTCTCCTTAACCGCGCACCAACACTTCATCGTCTTGGTATTCAAGCTTTCGAACCAATTTTAGTTGATGGTAAAGCAATTCGTCTTCATCCCTTAGCTTGTGAAGCTTACAATGCTGATTTTGATGGAGATCAAATGGCTATCCATGTACCTTTATCTGATGAAGCACAAGCAGAAGCTCGTTTGCTTATGTTAGCTGCTCATCATATCTTGGCACCTAAAGATGGTAAACCAGTTGTAACACCTTCTCAAGATATGGTTTTAGGTAACTACTACCTTACAATGGAAGAAGCTGGCCGCGAAGGCGAAGGTATGATCTTTAAAGATGCTAACGAAGCTGTAATGGCTTACCGTAATGGTTACGTTCATTTGCACACTCGTATTGGATTACAAACAGCAACATTAGCTGCTGAAGGTAAACCATTTACAGATTGGCAAAAAGAACGCATTATGATAACAACTGTTGGTAAAGCAATCTTTAATGAAATTTTACCTAATGAATTTGCCTACATTAATGAACCTAAGAATGATAACTTAATTAATAAAACAGCCGACAAATATTTTGTTGAACCTGGTCAAAATATTGGTGATGTTATTAAAGCACAAGAAATTATTTTACCTTTCAAAAAAGGATTCTTGAGTGATATCATTTCTGAAGTTTATAAACGATTTAAAGTAACTGAAACGTCTAAGATGTTAGATCGTCTTAAAAACTTAGGTTATGATCAATCAACACATGCTGGTATTACAGTTGGTATTTCTGATGTAACTGACTTAAAGGAAAAACCTGCAATTATTGAAGAAGCTCATAAACAAGTTGCTTTAGTTGCAAAACAATTCCGTCGAGGTTTGATTACAGAAGATGAACGTTATGAACGTGTTATTGCTATCTGGACACAAGCAAAAGATGATATTCAACAAAAACTAATGGAAGCATTGGGCACACAAAATCCTATTCAAATGATGAGTGATTCTGGAGCCCGTGGTAATATTTCTAACTTTACTCAATTAGCTGGTATGCGTGGTTTGATGGCAGCTCCTAATGGTAAAACAATGGAATTACCTATTATTTCTAACTTCCGTGAAGGTTTGTCAGTGTTGGAAATGTTTATTTCAACTCATGGGGCTCGTAAAGGTATGACTGATACGGCCTTGAAGACTGCCGATTCTGGATACTTGACTCGTCGACTTGTTGATGTTGCTCAAGATGTTATTATTCGTGAGAAAGATTGTTTCACTGATCGTGGCTTAGATGTATCAGCTATTAAAGAAGGAAATGAAATGATCGAACCATTGTATGACCGTATCTTAGGTCGTTATGCAATGAAGACCGTTAAAAATCCTGAAACTGGTGAAGTTATTGTCGCTTCAAACGAAATGATCGAAGAAAGCAAAGCGCAAGCAATTATCGCTGCTGGAATCGAACAAGTAACTATCCGCTCAGCATTTACATGTAACACTAAGCATGGGGTTTGTGAACATTGTTATGGTCGTAATATGGCTACTGGTGATCAGGTTGAAGTTGGTGAAGCAGTTGGTACTGTTGCTGCTCAATCAATCGGTGAACCCGGAACTCAATTAACAATGCGTACTTTCCATACTGGTGGGGTTGCTGGAGATGATATTACACAAGGGTTACCTCGTGTTCAAGAAATCTTCGAAGCACGTAATCCTAAAGGTCGTGCTGAAATTACAGAAGTAACAGGTATGATTGAAGCAATTGAAGAAAATCCTGCTGAACGTACTAAAGAAGTAACAGTTAAAGGTGAAACTGATACACGAACATATAGTTTACCTTATACTGCTGTTCTTAAAGTTGCCGAAGGTGATAAAATTCATCGTGGTGAAGCACTAACAGTTGGTTCAATTGATCCTAAACAATTAATTCAAGTTCGTGATGTTCTTTCTACGGAGAATTATATTCTTCGTGAAGTTCAAAAAGTATATCGTATGCAAGGGGTAGAAATCTCTGATAAGCATGTGGAGGTTATGTCTCGTCAAATGTTACGTAAGGTTCGCGTTATGGATCCCGGTGACACAAATGTATTACCAGGTACTTTAATGGATATCATGGATCTTAAAGAAGATAACTATAAGACATTGATCAAAGGTGGCATTCCAGCTACTTCACGTCCTGTCTTACTTGGTATCACTAAAGCATCTCTAGAAACAAACAGTTTCTTATCAGCTGCATCATTCCAAGAAACAACTCGTGTTCTTACGGATGCTGCTATTCGCGGTAAGAATGATCCATTAATTGGTCTGAAAGAAAATGTTATTATTGGTAAGATTATTCCTGCCGGTACTGGTATGCCAGATTACCGTCAAATTAAACCAAAAGAAACAGGTTCAATTTCAGCTAATGTTTATTCAATCTCAGATATTGAGAAACGAATGAAAGAAGAAGAAGCTAGCGTGAACGATTAACGTCATAGCTAAAAAAGAACAATTCTTATTAATTTAAGAGTTGTTCTTTTTTTTGTGCTTTATTAGCGAACAATTAACGCTTACATTTTAATAACGTCCGCAAACCATTGTATGGGTAAATAGACTGTGTTAATATTGTCATACAATAAAAAATACTGATCACCTATATAATGTCATGATATGGATGCTAGTTTCTACCCGGAGCCGTAAATTCCGGACTATATGTGAGTTAAAGCAAGCATGTATTAGGCATGAAATCCATAGAAAATCCGACTTATTAGTGTGAAAGATAATGTGGAGGATCAAATGAAGAATAGCACGGAATTAGAAAATAGTAGTTTGGATGAATCTAATTTATCAAATTTTAGAGCAGCAATATTAGGATTACAGCATTTATTAGCCATGTATTCAGGCGACATTTTGGTACCATTATTAGTTGGGGCTGCACTTGGGTTTAGTACAAAACAAATTACTTATTTAGTTTCGATGGATATTTTCATGTGTGGGATTGCAACATTATTACAATTGAAACGCACACGTTTTACTGGCATTGGTTTACCTGTAGTACTTGGGTGCGCGATTGAATACGTTGCACCATTGACTGCAGTAGGAAAACATTTTGGATTAGGAACAATGTATGGATCAATTATTGCTGCTGGTATTTTTATATTTCTAATTTCGGGATTCTTTGCAAACATTAGAAAATTCTTCCCACCAGTAGTGACAGGATCATTAATTACGTTAATCGGATTAACGTTAATTCCAGTTGCCTTTACCAACATGGGCGGTGGGGATGTGACAGCCAAATCATTTGGTAGTATCCCTAACTTAATAGTTGCAGGTGTAACCATTGCCGTTATTTTAGGCTTGAACATTTGGGGCCGCGGATTCATTCAACAAGTGGGTATCTTAATTGGTATTTTAGTTGGTGTGGTCGTTGCCTCATTTATGGGAAAAGTAACATTAGACCCAGTTAGCCAAGCTAATTGGTTTCAATTACCCCATGTTTTTATGTTTGCTGCCCCTAAATTTGAATGGTCATCAATTGTGACTATGATATTAGCAGCGTTAACAACTATGATTGAATCAACTGGTGTATTTTTTGCGCTGGGAGATATCGTTGGTCGTCCAATCAGAAAAGATGATTTAAAAAAAGGGTACCGTGCTGAAGGTATCGCAGCTGTTTTAGGTGGTATCTTTAATACGTTCCCATACTCGACATTTTCACAAAATGTTGGAATTGTGCAACTATCAGGAATTAAAACGAAGAAACCTGTTTATTTTTCAGCGTTCTTTTTAATTGCTTTAGGGTTACTTCCTAAAATTGGTGCAGCAGCAACTGTCATTCCAGCAGCCGTTTTAGGTGGTGCTATGTTAGTTATGTTCGGTATGGTTGGTGCACAAGGTATTAAAATGTTGCGCGAAGTTGAAGGTAGTAATAGTAATTTATTAATTATCGGTATTTCGGTCAGCTTAGGACTTGGTGTAACAGTACAACCAGCATTACTCCAAGCATTACCCTTAACAATCCAGACCATTTTTGGTAATGGACTTGTTGTCGGTAGTCTGTCGGCTGTTATCTTAAATATTCTATTCAATTATGGTCATTTGAATGACGCAATCGAAGATTAAAGTAAAAGCTAAGCAAATTTGCTTAGCTTTTTTATTTATATGAAGAAAGATAACGCAATAGTAATATAAACGCCAAACGTTATATGTGGGACAAATGGGAAAAATTGATATCGACTCTGTTTTACAGTAAAAAAGTAGATAAGTGAGCTGATACAAGCAAAAAGAGTGGCAATCAAACAAAAATGAACACCAAATGTTAGTTGAATGATAATCAGTAAAATAAAATCGCCAAGGCCGAGCTTTTGTTGAAAACATAAGACAAATAGAAACAGACTGAATAAGCTAATTGCTATTAGTGAGTCTGGAAACCCAAATAACAGATAATGCCACAGGATGAATAGTATTCCACCACCGATAGTTAAGCGACCAGAAATCAGTCGGTTAGTGAAATCCATAGCTGATAGAAAAGTTAAATAAAATAAGAACGTTATAAGTAATAGAAATTCAAAAAGAGATAGTTGAGTGAAAGATAAGGGCAACATGGCGGCCAAACTACATTCAAAAATAAATGAATAGGCTGGGAATTCTCCCTTGCAGAATCGACAGTGTCCGTGTAATCTAAGATAAGCGTAGATAGGAATTAGATCAAACCAAGGTATTTTTGTACCACAATAGTCGCAGATTGATCTTTTGTTGAATTGATTCTGATTCAATGCACAGCGTGTGGCAATGCAGGTGATGAATGAACCTAGGCAAGCACCTAGTAAAAATAAATAACTAATTAACATAATTTAAATCCTCCTATTAAAAAATACGCTTTTTAGTGTAAATACCATTGACGTATATTAAATACCGTGATATTCTGTGTAAGGTGCTTTTTGTGAACAGTTAATTCATCTACATAGTTGAGATTCTGTATAACAGCAGCGCATTATAAGACAGACGTCTAGGACGTTATTTTTTATTATTAAAAAATGAACCACCTGGATGTGTGGACTTAAAAAACAATTAACCTATAATAAGGAAGGAGGAAACTTTAGATGCCAACAATTAATCAATTAGTTCGTAAAGGTCGTAATTCTAAAGGTTCAAAATCTGGTGCACCCGCATTAAACTTCGGGTATAACAGTTACAAAAAAGTTCAAACAGATAATCCTGCACCACAAAAACGTGGGGTTGCTACTCGTGTCGGAACAATGACACCTAAAAAGCCTAACTCTGCTTTACGTAAATATGCGCGTGTGCGTTTATCTAACTTACTTGAAGTTACAGCTTACATTCCTGGTATTGGACATAACTTGCAAGAACATAGTGTTGTTCTTATTCGTGGTGGCCGTGTAAAAGATTTACCTGGGGTACGTTACCATGTTATCCGTGGTGCTCTTGATACAGCCGGTGTTGCTGATCGTAAACAAAGTCGTTCAAAATACGGCGCAAAGAGACCTAAATAAGAATAAAGTTATTCTAATAAAAATAGAATCTAAGGAGGTTATTTAGATGCCAAGAAAAGGCCCAGCTCCAAAACGAGAAGTATTGCCTGATCCAATTTACAATTCTAAATTAGTAACACGTTTAATCAACCGTTTAATGTTAGATGGTCGTCGTGGTACTGCATCAAAGATCTTGTATGATGCATTCGAAATGATTAAAGAACAAACAGGAAACGAACCTAATGAAGTTTTTGATGAAGCTATGAAAAACATCATGCCTGTACTTGAAGTTAAAGCTCGCCGTGTCGGTGGTTCTAACTACCAAGTGCCAATTGAAGTTCGCCCTGATCGTCGTTCAACTTTAGGTTTACGTTGGTTAGTAAGTTACGCACGTTTACGTGGGGAACATACTATGCCAGAACGTTTAGCTAAAGAAATCATGGATGCAGCAAACAATACTGGTGCATCAGTTAAGAAACGTGAAGATACACATAAAATGGCTGACGCTAATAAAGCATTCGCACATTACCGCTGGTAATTTTATAAAAGAATGGCTATTATATGATTTTGATAATCGATATAGTAGTCATTTTTTTGAATCTATTTTAGAATCGAAAGGAGATACTACAAAATGGCAAATAAACGCGAATTCCCACTAGAAAAAACGCGTAATATCGGGATTGTTGCTCATATCGATGCTGGTAAGACAACAACTACTGAACGTATTTTATACTATACTGGTAAAATTCATAAAATTGGTGAAACTCATGAAGGAGCTTCACAAATGGATTGGATGGAACAAGAACAAGAACGTGGTATCACAATCACATCAGCTGCAACAACTGCTGAATGGAAAGAACATCGTATTAATATCATCGATACTCCAGGACATGTGGATTTCACTATTGAAGTTGAACGTTCACTTCGTGTCTTAGATGGAGCCGTTGTTGTTTTAGATGGTCAATCTGGTGTTGAACCACAAACTGAAAACGTTTGGCGTCAAGCTACAACATATTCAGTTCCTCGTATCGTTTTCATCAATAAGATGGATAAAATGGGTGCTAATTTTGATTACTCAGTAGGCACAATCAAAGATCGTCTTCAAGTAAATGCTGTTCCTATCCAAATGCCAATTGGTGCTGAAGATGATTTTGAAGGTGTTATTGATTTAATCGAAATGAAAGCCGATTTATATGATAACGAAGATTTAGGTGCTACATGGGAAAGTATTGACGTTCCTGAAGAATATTTAGAAGAAGCTACAAAACGTCGCGAAGCTTTAGTTGAAGCCGTTGCTGATGTTGATGAAAAGCTTATGGAAAAATATCTTGATGGTGTGGAAATTACTAAAGATGAAATCAAAGCTGCTATCCGTAAAGCAACATTAAATCTTGAAATGTACCCAGTTCTTGCTGGTTCAGCATTTAAAAACAAGGGTGTTCAAATGATGTTGGATGCTGTTAATGATTTCTTACCATCTCCTTTAGATGTTAAACCTTATAACGCAGTAGATCCTAAAACAGATGAAGAAGTTGAAATCACAGCCGGTGATGACAAAGATTTCGCTGCTTTAGCATTTAAAATTGCAACGGATCCCTTCGTTGGTCGTTTAACATTCTTCCGTGTTTACTCAGGTACATTACAAGCTGGTTCTTATGTCTTGAACTCTACTAAAGACACGCGTGAACGTGTTGGTCGTATCCTTCAAATGCATTCAAATCACCGTAATGAAATTCCTGAAGTATTCTCTGGTGATATTGCTGCTGCTATTGGTTTGAAAAATACGACAACTGGTGATTCATTAACGGATGAAAAACATCCATTAATCCTTGAATCAATGGAATTCCCTGAACCAGTTATCCAAGTATCTATCGAACCAAAAACAAAAGCTGATCAAGATAAGATGGATATCGGTTTACAAAAACTAGCAGAAGAAGATCCTTCATTCAAGGCTGAAACTAACCCTGAAACTGGTGAAACTTTAATCGCTGGGATGGGTGAATTGCATTTGGATATCATCGTTGATCGTATGAGACGTGAATTTAACGTTGAAGCTACTGTTGGTGAACCACAAGTTGCCTACCGTGAAACATTTACAAAAACTGTTTCTGCACAAGGTAAATTCGTTCGTCAATCTGGTGGTAAAGGTCAATATGGTGATGTTACAGTTGAATTCTCACCTAATGAAGAGGGTGGCGGTTTCGCATTCGAAGACGCTATCGTCGGTGGGGTTGTTCCTCGTGAATATATTCCTTCAGTTGAACAAGGTTTGAGAGAAGCTATGCAAAATGGTGTTCTTGCAGGCTACCCACTTATTGATGTTAAAGCTAAGTTATATGATGGATCATATCATGATGTCGATTCTAACGAATCAGCATTTAAGGTAGCTGCCTCAATGGCATTGAGAAAAGCTGCTAAGAGTGCTGGTGCTGTTATTCTTGAACCAATGATGAAAGTTGAAGTTGTCGCTCCTGAAGATTACTTAGGTGATGTTATGGGACATGTAACTGCTCGTCGTGGACGTGTTGAAGGTATGGAAGCTCGCGGAAATGCACAAGTTGTTAACGCAATGGTTCCTCTTTCAGGTATGTTCGGTTACGCAACTACTTTACGTTCTTCTACACAAGGACGTGGTACATTCACAATGACATTTGATCATTACGAAGCTGTACCAAAATCAATCCAAGAAGAAATTATGAAGAAAAACGGAACAGCTACTGATTAATTAGTTGGTCTGAATTATAAAAGAAGTTATCACTTGTTGATAGCTTCTTTTTTTGTGGTAAAATAACATTTGGAAAATAAAAAAAGTTTTAAAAATGTTAATTATGATTATATAATGAGAAACTTTGAAAAAAAATAAGAAAGCACTTGCCATAAGGCTTTATCTCTAGTAGTATAGATAAGTACCCAAAAACAGATGGCGTATTACGCCCTGCGATAGGGTTTCATAGAATGAGCTAAGATGTGAAAGATTGCGACACGCCCGGCAGCTTTGCCACGCAAGGTGTGTCGGTCACTTACACGGAGCTAGTCTTATTTTTAAAATAGACGAAGGAGGGAACAAAATGGCAAAACAAAAAATTCGTATTCGCTTAAAAGCTTACGAACACCGTATTTTAGACCAATCTGCTGACAAGATTGTTGAAACTGCAAAAAGAACAGGGGCAACAATTTCTGGACCAATTCCATTGCCAACAGAACGTACATTATACACAGTTTTACGTTCACCACATAAGCATAAAGATTCACGTGAACAATTCGAAATGCTTACACATAAACGTTTGATTGATATCGTTAACCCAACACCTAAGACAGTTGATTCATTGATGAAACTTGACTTACCTAGTGGCGTTGATATTGAAATCAAATTATAAAACAGAGTTACAAAAATAAAAATACAAACATATTGGAGGTGTACTCATGACTACAAAAGGAATCTTAGGAAAAAAAGTAGGTATGACACAAGTTTTTACTGAAAATGGTGAATTGGTACCAGTTACAGTGATTGAATCTACGCCAAACGTTGTTTTACAATTGAAAACAATTGAAAACGATGGTTACGAAGCAATTCAATTAGGTTACCAAGACATGCGCGAAGTATTAACAAACAAACCTGCTAAAGGTCATGCAGCAAAAGCAAATACTACTCCTAAGCGCTTCGTTCGTGAAATTAACGATGTTGAGCTTGGAGAATATAACGTAGGTGACGAAATTAAAGTTGATACATTCTCAGCTGGCGATATCGTTAACGTTACGGGTACGTCTAAGGGACATGGTTTCCAAGGAAATATCAAACGTTGGGGACAATCACGAGGTCCTATGACTCATGGTTCTCGTTATCATCGTCGTCCTGGTTCAATGGGTGCCGTTATTAACCGTGTATTCAAAGGTAAGAGATTACCAGGTCGCATGGGTGGCAAACGCGTAACTGTCCAAAACTTGGAAATTATTCGTGTTGACGTTGATAGTAATGTTATCTTGATTAAAGGTAACGTACCAGGCGCAAACAAAACATTAGTTACAATTAAAAACGTCACAAAAGACGCTAAATAACAGGAAGGAGGAATTTCAAAATGCCAACAGTCGCATTATTAAAACAAGATGGTACTAAAAATGGTGAAGTTGAATTAAACGACGCTATTTTTGGAATCGAACCTAACGACAATGTCATTTTTGACGCCGTAATCATGCAACGTGCATCATTACGTCAAGGAACTCATTCAGTTAAAAACAAAAGTGCAGTTTCAGGTGGTGGTAGAAAACCATGGCGCCAAAAAGGTACAGGTCGTGCTCGTCAAGGATCTATCCGTAGCCCACAATGGCGTGGTGGTGGTGTCGTATTTGGCCCTACTCCTCGTTCATACAGTTACAAATTACCTAAAAAAGTTCGCCGTTTAGCTCTTAAATCAGTACTTTCACAAAAAGTATTGGATAACAGCGTGGTTATGGTCGATGCACTTAGCTTCGAACAACCAAAGACAAAAACTTTCAAAGAAGTTTTAAGTAACTTAGATATCAACAAAAAAGTATTAATAGTTCTTGAACCTGGCAATGATTTCGTTGCTTTAGCAGCTCGTAACTTACAAAATGTTACAGTAGTAGAAGCTAAAGGTGTTAACGTTCTTGACGTTATCAACAATGATAAATTAGTCATGACTCAAGCAGCTCTTTCTCAAGTAGAGGAGGCTCTTTCATAATGGAATCAAGAGATATTATCTTACGCCCAGTCATCACCGAAGCAGCAATGGATAGAATGGCTAACAAAGTTTACACATTCGACGTTGATACTCGTGCAACTAAAATTGAAGTCAAAAAAGCTATTGAAGATATTTTTGGCGTTAAAGTTGTAAAAGTAAATATCATGAATGTTAAAGGTAAGTTAAAACGTCAAGGTCGCTATGCTGGTTATACTAAAAAACGCCGTAAAGCAATTGTTACTTTAACTGCCGACTCAAAAGAAATCCAATTATTCGAAGAATAATCTAAAATTTTGTAAACTAGGAGGAAAACAACGTGGGAATTAAAAAATTCAAACCAACCACTAACGGTCGTCGTAATATGACTGGTTCTGATTTCTCAGAAATTACTAAATCAACTCCTGAAAAATCATTACTAGAATCAAAAAGCAGAACTGCCGGCCGTAATAACTATGGTCGCATTACTGTTCGTCACCGTGGTGGTGGTCATAAACGTCAATACCGTTTGATCGATTTCAAGCGTGTTAAAGACAATGTAACAGCAACTGTTAAAGCAATTGAATATGATCCAAACCGTTCAGCTAATATTGCATTATTACAATATACTGATGGTATCAAATCATACATCATTGCTCCTAAAGGATTAGAAGTTGGCATGATGGTTCAATCTGGTAAAGAAGCAGATATCAAGGTTGGTAACGCATTAGCTCTTCAAGATATCCCAGTTGGTACAATTATTCATAATGTCGAATTAAAACCAGGTAAGGGTGGACAACTTGCTCGTTCAGCCGGTGCTTCTGCACAATTACTTGGTAAAGAAGGTAAATACGTCCTTGTTCGTTTGACATCAGGCGAAGTTCGCATGATCTTATCAACATGTCGCGCATCTATCGGTGCTGTTGGTAACGAACAACATGAATTAATCAAAATTGGTAAAGCTGGTCGTGCTCGTTGGGCTGGTAAACGTCCTACAGTTCGTGGATCAGTTATGAATCCTAACGATCATCCTCATGGTGGTGGTGAAGGTAAAGCTCCAATTGGTCGTCCATCACCTATGTCTCCTTGGGGTCAAAAGACGATGGGTTACAAAACACGTTCAAAGAAAAACCAATCAGACAAATTTATCGTACGTGGACGCAACAAGAAATAATTTACTTGTTGCTTAAGCTATATTCCGGAAGGAGGATTCACATTGAGTCGTAGTCTAAAAAAAGGACCATTCGTCGATGAACATTTGATGAAAAAGGTCGAAGCACAAACTGATCAAGAAAAGAAAACAGTTATCAAAACATGGTCACGTCGTTCAACAATCTTCCCTAACTTCATTGGTCTAACTATCGCTGTATATGATGGACGTAAACACGTTCCAGTTTTTATGCAAGAAGATATGGTTGGTCATAAGTTGGGTGAATTTGTTCCAACACGTACTTTCCGTGGTCACGGATCTGACGATAAGAAAACTACAGTTAAATAAAGGAGGTTATACACATGGCTGAACAAGTAACATCAGCAAAAGCAACCGCCAAAACTGTTCGTATTCCAGCGCGTAAAGCTCGCTTGGTAATCGATCTTATCAGAGGTAAAAGTGTTGCTGAAGCTATCGGTATTTTGAGATTTACTCCCAGAGCCGGAAGCCCAATCATTGAAAAAGTTTTACTTTCTGCTGTAGCTAATGCAGAAAATAATTTTGATTTAGATGGTGAAAACTTAGTTATTACTGATATTTTTGCTAACGAAGGACCAACTTTAAAACGTTTCCGTCCTCGTGCTAAAGGATCAGCTTCACCAATTAACAAACGTACGAGTCACATTACAGTAGTTGTATCTGAAACTACAAAATAAGGAGGGATAACGCGTGGGTCAAAAAATAAATCCAACGGGATTACGTGTAGGTATCATTCGTGATTGGGATTCAAAATGGTATGCAGAAAAAGATTTTGCAAACTACCTTCATGAAGATTTACACATCCGTAAATACATTCAAGAAAAATTAACCGACGCTTCTGTCTCTATCGTTGAAATCGAACGCGCTGCAAAACGTGTTAACGTTTCAATCCATACTGCTAAACCTGGTATGGTTATCGGTAAAGGTGGAGCTGAAGTTGAAAAACTTCGTAAAGAATTAAATGATTTAACAGGTAAACGTGTGCATATCAACATTGTTGAAATCAAACGTCCTGATTTAGATGCTCAATTAGTCGGCGAAAACGTTGCGGAACAATTAGAAAACCGTGTCGCATTCCGTCGTGCTGTTAAACAAGCTATGCAACGTACAATGCGCTCTGGTGCTAAAGGTATCAAAGTTCAAGTTGCTGGCCGTCTTAACGGAGCTGATATGTCTCGTGTTGAAAGCTACTCAGATGGTACAGTTCCATTACATACCTTAAGAGCAGATATTGACTACGCTTGGGTTGAAGCAATGACTACTTACGGTAAATTAGGCGTTAAAGTCTGGATCTACCGTGGTGAAATCTTACCAGCTAAGAAAAACGCTGTGAAAGGAGGGAAATAACCTATGTTAGTACCTAAACGTACAAAATTCCGTCGTGAATTCCGTGGTAAAATGCGTGGGGAAGCTAAAGGTGGCAAAGAAGTCGCTTTTGGAGAATTCGGTTTACAGGCTCTTGAATCATCATGGATCACTAACCGTCAAATCGAAGCTTCTCGTGTCGCTATTAACCGTCATATGAAACGTGGTGGGAAAGTATGGATTAAAATTTTCCCTCATAAATCATATACTGCAAAAGCAATTGGTGTTCGAATGGGTTCTGGTAAAGGTGCTCCTGAAGGATGGGTAGCTCCAGTTAAACGTGGAAAGATCATGTTTGAAGTTGCCGGTGTTCCCGAAGAAGTTGCTCGCGAAGCTTTACGCTTAGCATCAAACAAACTTCCAGTGAGAACTAAAATTGTAAAACGTGAGGAAGTAGGTGGCGAATCACATGAAGGCTAAGGAAATTAATGAATTAACCACTGCTGAAATGATTACCAAAGAACAAGAATTTAAAGATGAATTGTTTAACTTACGCTTCCAATTAGCTACCGGTCAATTAGAAAATACCGCACGCTTAAGTGAAGTACGTAAAACAATTGCTCGTATTAAAACGGCATTACGCCAACAAGAATTAAACAAGTAGATTACGAAAGGGAGGCCATTTACGCATGAGTGAAACTCGTAACCAACGTAAAGTCTATCAAGGACGCGTTGTATCCGACAAAATGGATAAAACGATTAGTGTTCTTATCGAAACATACAAGACACACAAAACCTACGGTAAACGTGTGACTTATTCTAAAAAATTCTATGCACATGATGAAAATAACGAAGCAAAAATCGGCGATATCGTTCAAATTATGGAAACTCGTCCGTTGTCAGCAACTAAGAGATTCCGTTTATTAGATATCGTTGAAAAAGCAGTTATTGCTTAAGCATAATTGCCATTCGTATTTCTAATTTGCTATCGAAAGGAGGACACTTACTGTGATACAAACAGAAAGTCGTTTAAAAATTGCCGACAATTCAGGCGCAAAAGAAATCTTAACTATTAAAGTTTTAGGTGGATCAAAGCGTAAAACTGCTAATATCGGTGACGTTATTGTTGCTACTGTTAAACATGCAACACCAGGTGGTGTTGTCAAAAAAGGTGAAGTTGTTAAAGCTGTAATCGTACGTACAAAATCAGGTGCTCATCGCGCTGACGGTTCATACATCAAATTTGATGAAAATGCTGCCGTTATCATCCAAGATGATAAAAGCCCTAAAGGTACACGTATCTTTGGACCTGTTGCACGTGAATTACGTGATAACAATTTCATGAAGATTGTTTCTTTAGCACCCGAAGTATTATAAGAAATCCATCGGAAAACAAGGAGGTGCGCTAAATGTTCGTCAAAACTGGTGATAAAGTTCAATTAATTGCAGGTAAAGATAAAGGTAAACAAGGTACTGTTACTAAAGTTTTCCTTAAAGATGACCGTGTGATTGTTGAAGGCATGAATATTGCAAAAAAACATCAAAAACCTAGTAACTCGAATCCACAAGGTGGCATCGTGGATATAGAAGCACCAATTCACGTTTCAAACGTGATGCTTATCGACCCATCTACAAACGAACCAACTCGTGTTGGCTTCAAAGTTGTAGACGGCAAGAAAGTTAGAGTTTCTAAAAAATCAGGTGAAACTGTTAAATAGACCTACTGAAAGGAGGACACTTTCTTCATGACTAACCGTTTAAAAGAAAAGTTCACTAATGAAATTACACCATCTATGATGGAAAAATTTAACTACACATCAATTATGCAAACACCTCAAGTTGATAAAATTGTTATCAACATGGGTGTTGGTGATGCTGTTACTAATGCTAAAAATTTAGATAAAGCTGTTGAAGAATTAGCTTTAATCGCTGGTCAAAAACCTTTGGTTACAAAAGCTAAAAAATCAATTGCTGGCTTCCGTTTACGTGAAGGTATGCCAATCGGTGCTAAAGTTACTTTACGTGGCGAACGCATGTACGATTTCTTAGATAAATTAGTTTCAGTTTCATTACCTCGTGTGCGTGATTTCCGTGGCGTTAGCAAAAAAGCCTTTGATGGCCGTGGTAACTATACTTTAGGTGTTCGCGAACAATTAATTTTCCCAGAAATCGATTTTGATGATGTGGATAAAGTTCGTGGAATGGATATCGTTATTGTTACAACTGCTAATACTGATGAGGAATCAAAAGAATTACTCACACAATTAGGTATGCCGTTTTCTAAATAATAAGGAGGTTACAAAGCTTTGGCTAAAAAATCATTAATTGCAAAGAACAAACGTCCAGCAAAATTCTCTACACAAGCTTATACACGTTGCGAACGTTGTGGTCGCCCACATTCTGTTTATCGTAAATTTAAATTATGCCGTATTTGTCTTCGTGACCTTGCTCACAAAGGCCAAATTCCTGGTATGAAAAAAGCTAGCTGGTAAATCTAAAAGACAAGTTAAAGGAGGGTAAACTCAATGGTCATGACTGATCCGATCGCAGACTTTTTAACTCGTATCCGTAATGCAAACATGGTACGGCATGAGTCTTTAGAAGTGCCTGCTTCAAAAATCAAACGTGATATCGCTGAAATCCTTAAAAATGAAGGTTTCGTACGTGATATCGAATACATCGATGATGACAAACAAGGTATTATCCGTGTATTTTTAAAATTTGGAAAAGACAACGAACGTGTAATCTCTGGTATTAAACGTATCTCAAAACCAGGATTACGTACGTACGTTCAAGCTGATGCAGTTCCTAAAGTATTAAATGGTTTAGGAATCGCAGTTATCTCAACATCAGAAGGTGTGATGACAGATAAAGATGCACGCGCCAAACAAATTGGTGGCGAAGTCTTAGCATACATCTGGTAATCAATTAATTCGTAAGGAGGTGTCACTCGCGTGAGTCGTATAGGTTATAAAGAAATCGTTCTTCCTGCTGGTGTAGAAGTTACACAAGAAGGTCAAATGGTTACAGTAAAAGGCCCCAAAGGTGAATTAACTCGTAAGTTCTCTAGTGCTATTACAATGCATGTTGAAGGTCTTTCAGTTAAATTTACTCGTGAAAGTGACGATAAAAGCACTCGTGCCTTACATGGTACAATGCGTGCCAACGTAAACAACATGGTTCTTGGTGTTACAGAAGGTTTCAAAAAAGAACTTGAGTTGATTGGTGTTGGTTATCGTGCACAATTACAAGGGAAAAAATTAGTATTAAATGTTGGTTATTCACATCCAGTGGATTTTGAAGAACGCGAAAACTTAACTGTTGAAGTTCCTGCAAATACAAGTATTATTATTTCAGGTATCAGTAAACAAGAAGTTGGCGATCTTGCCGCAGAAATTCGTGCCGTTCGTCCTCCAGAACCTTATAAAGGTAAAGGAATTCGTTACGTTGGCGAATATGTTCGTCGTAAAGAAGGTAAAACAGGTAAATAATGCTGCTTAGCATTGCTTACTTTGTTTTTGAATAAAATCAAGAGGTGAAAATTGTGATTACAAAACCAGATAGAAATAAAACACGTTCAAAACGTCATTTACGTGTTCGTGGCAAGATTTCTGGAACTGCAGAGTGCCCACGCTTAAACGTATTCCGTTCTAATAACCACATCTACGCTCAAGTAATTGATGACGTAGCGGGTGTAACGCTAGCAAGTGCCTCAACAATTGATAGTGAAGTAACTGGCGACAGTAAAGTAGCAAAAGCTACTGCTGTTGGCGCATTAGTTGCTAAACGTGCTAATGACAAAGGTATCAAAGCTGTTGTTTTTGATCGTGGCGGATACTTATACCATGGACGCGTTGCTGCTTTAGCTGAAGCAGCTCGTGAAAATGGATTAGAATTCTAAGAAAGGGAGGAAATAGTTTATGACTTTCATTGATCCAACTCATTTAGATTTAGAAGATCGTGTTGTTGCGATTAACCGTGTTACTAAAGTTGTAAAAGGTGGACGTCGTCTACGTTTTGCTGCATTAGTTATTGTCGGTGATCACAATGGTCATGTAGGCTTCGGTACAGGTAAAGCTCAAGAAGTTCCTGAAGCAATCCGTAAAGCAGTTGAAGATGCTAAAAAGAACTTGATTGAAGTACCTATGGTCGGTACGACACTTCCTCACGAAGTTCTCGGTCAATACAGTGGTGGACGCATTATGCTTAAACCAGCTGTTGAAGGTTCTGGAGTTGCCGCTGGTGGTTCAGTTCGTGCCGTTATGGAACTTGCTGGAGTAGCAGATGTAACAAGTAAATCATTAGGCTCAAATACACCAATCAACGTTGTTCGCGCAACAATGGATGGTTTAAAGAAAATGAAGAGTGCTGAAGAAGTTGCTGCATTACGTGGCGTTTCTATTCAACACTTAGCTGACTAGGAGGACTAAAACATGACAGATTTAAAAATTACATTAAAACGCAGTGTCATCGGACGTCCTCAAAATCAACGCGAAATCGTTAAAGCTTTCGGTTTACACCGTATTAGCAGCTCTGTTATTCGTCCTAATGACGCAGTAACACGAGGCGTTATCGCCAAGATTTCTCATTTAGTGGACGTTGAAGAAGTTAAATAACATCAACATCTTGTTTGCAGTTTAAAATAAGGAGGTGCCAACCCTATGAAATTACATGAATTAAAACCAAGTGAAGGTTCTCGCTCAGTACGTAACCGTGTCGGACGTGGAACATCTTCAGGTAATGGTAAAACTTCTGGACGTGGTCAAAAAGGCCAAAAAGCCCGTAGTAAAGTACGTTTAGGTTTTGAAGGTGGACAAATGCCTTTATTCCGTCGTATGCCAAAACGTGGATTTAATAACTTCAACCGTAAAGAATATGCAGTTGTCAATTTAGATAGCTTAAACAAATTCGAAAACGGTGCTGAAGTAACACCAGCATTACTTGTTGAATCAGGTATTGTTAAGAACGAAAAATCAGGAATTAAAATTTTAGCTTCCGGCGAACTTAACAAGAAATTATCTGTTAAAGCAGGTAAATTCTCAGCTGCTGCTAAAGAAGCTATTGAAGCTGCCGGTGGTCAAACAGAGGTGATCTAATGCTTAAAGTGATGAAAAATGCATTAGCTGTGAAAGAAATCCGTCAAAAGATTTTTTTCACTTTATGCGTTTTAATTGTCTTTCGCTTAGGTACTTTTATAACAGTTCCTGGAATTAACCATGCTGCAATTGCTAGTGCAACAAGTAGTAACTTAGTTAGTCTTCTTAACACTTTTAGTGGTGGTGGATTAACTAATTACTCAATTTTCGCAATGGGGGTTTCACCCTACATTACAGCTCAAATTGTTATTCAATTACTACAAATGGACATTGTTCCTCGTTTTGTAGAATGGAGTAAGCAAGGTGAAGTTGGTCGTCGTAAATTGAATCAAGCTACACGTTACCTAACAATTGTCTTAGCATTTGTTCAATCTGTAGGTATCACCGCAGGGTTAGACTCATTAAGTAGTTTAGGTTTGGTTAACAATCCAAGTACGCAAACATATGTTGTTTTGGGCGTTATTTTAACAGCCGGAACAATGTTTACGACTTGGTTAGGTGATATGATTACTGAACGTGGTATTGGGAATGGTGTTTCCATGTTAATCATGGCAGGTATCGTTTCTCGTATTCCAGGTGGTATTAAACAGATTTTCAATGAACAAATTTTCCAAGCTGATAAAGGTGATCTTTGGGGGGGCATCTTGTTCATAGTTATCTTGCTCGTTATTATTTTTGCAATCGTAACTTTTGTAACATATGTTCAACAAGCTAACTATAAGATTCCAATTCAATACACAAGACGTGTTGCTGGTGCGACAGATAGTTCATATCTGCCACT
Source organism: Dellaglioa sp. CoH-56-MRSF-11 (assembly GCF_056782135.1). Next base: position 28,947 of record NZ_JBXAYE010000003.1, read on the forward strand.
TAAGGTAAACGTTGCGGGTGTTATCCCCGTTATTTTTGCGAGTTCGTTCATTGCAACACCCCAAACTGTGCTTTTGGCATTCCAAAGCTCACAAGGGGACACGACTTGGTATAAAGTATTAAGTCAAGTTTTCAACATGCAAACAACATACGGAGCCATCCTATATACCGTATTGATTGTCTTGTTCACATTCTTCTACGCTTTCGTACAGGTAAATCCTGAGAAACTCTCAGAGAATTTACAAAAACAAGGAAGTTATATTCCAAGTGTTTGGCCTGGTAAAGCAACAGAAAAATATGTTTCAAAATTATTAATGCGTTTAAGTACTGTTGGTTCATTATTCTTAGGATTTGTTGCTTTAATTCCATTATTAGCATCAAGTTTGTTCGGATTAGATGAATCAGTTGGTTTGGGTGGTACTAGTCTGTTGATTGTCGTTGGGGTTGCTCTTGAAACTATTCGTCAATTAGAGGGTATGATGATGAAACGTAAGTACGTCGGATTCATTAGATAATCGATAAAAAACAAATTTTAAACTGAGAATTAGGTTAGGCTGATGCCTAACCATTTCTCATATTAGGAGGATATTCATGACTAAAATGAACCTGATGTTAATGGGTTTACCTGGTGCAGGTAAGGGAACACAAGCTGAAAAGATTGTCGACGCTTTCCACATCGCTCATATCTCTACGGGAGACATCTTCCGTGCAGCAATGAAAAATGAAACACCAATGGGACTTGAAGCTAAAAAGTATATCGATCGTGGTGACCTTGTTCCTGATGAAGTCACAAATGGCATTGTCAAAGAACGATTAGCTGAAGATGATATTCAAGATGGCTACATGCTTGATGGGTTTCCAAGAAATATGGCACAAGCTGTTGCCTTGGACGAAATCGGTAAGGACCTTGGAAAACCTCTTAACGCAGTCATTGACATTCATGTTGATCCTGAATCTCTAATCGAACGTTTAACTGGTCGTTACATTTGTCGTAATTGTGGAGCTACATATCACAAAATCTTCAACCCCACAAAGGTTGAAGGAACATGTGATCGCTGTGGGCAACATGAATTTTATCAACGTGAAGATGACAAACTTGAAACGGTTAAAAATCGTTTAGAAGTTAACATCAAAATGAATACACCGTTATTAGATTTTTACGAACAACGTCATCTATTGTATACAGTAGATGGTAACCGCGATATTGAAGATGTATTTGCAGATATTGAAACGATTTTAAACAATCTCAAGTAATCTGAGTATTCCGCTGCAAAGTAATTGTGCCGGAGTGGCTAACTTGCATCTGAGATAGCGGTATGATAGAATAATTCCGGTTTATCTTTTCAGGAGGATATTTGTAATAATATCCTGATAAGAACGGGTGAGAGTGTCTAATTCTCGCCATTTTTACATGTAAAGTTAAAACACGATTTTAAGGAGGTACATTTACGTGGCGAAAGAAGAAGTAATTGAGATTGAGGGTACGGTCCGTGAAACGTTACCCAATGCGACTTTTCGAGTTGTACTTGAAAATGATCATGAAATTTTAGCTCATGTCTCTGGTAAAATTCGTAAGAATTATATTCGTATTTTACCTGGTGATAAAGTGACGGTTGAAATGTCTCCTTACGATTTAAGTAAGGGTCGTATTACTTATCGCTTTAAATAGATTGTACTTCAAAAACTTTTAGGAGGTATAATTCAATGAAAGTAAGACCATCAGTAAAACCAATGTGTGAACATTGTAAAGTTATCAAGCGCAAAGGTCGAGTTATGATCATTTGTAGCGCAAATCCAAAACATAAACAACGTCAAGGATAATAAAAATTAGGAGGTGTAATTGTTATGGCTCGTATTGCAGGTATTGATATTCCACGTGATAAAAGAATCGTGGTAGCATTAACTTACATTTATGGAATCGGTAATACAACTGCTGCTAAGATCTTGGTAGAAGCAGAAGTATCAGAAGATATTAGAACTCGTGATTTAACAACTGACCAAGAGGATGCAATCCGTAAAGTTGTTGATCAATTTAAAATTGAAGGTGACTTACGTCGCGAAATCAGTTTAAACATTAAACGTCTCCAAGAAATTGGAACGTACCGAGGCATGCGTCATCGTCGTGGTTTACCAGTTCGTGGACAAAACACGAAAAACAACGCTCGTACACGTAAAGGCCCAGCTACATCAATTGCAGGCCGCAAGAAATAATTACTAGATTAAGGAGGTAATACTATTTATGGCAACTAAGAAAGTTTCTCGCAAACGCCGTGTTAAAAAACATATTGAAGCCGGTGTTGCACATATTCATTCTACTTTTAACAATACACTTGTTATGATTACTGATGTTAACGGTAACGCTGTTGCATGGTCATCAGCTGGTGCATTAGGTTTTAGAGGTAGTCGTAAATCTACACCATTCGCAGCACAAATGGCAGCAGAAGCTGCAGCTAAAGGCTCAATGGAAAATGGTATGAAGACTGTTGAAGTAGCAGTTAAAGGACCTGGTTCTGGCCGTGAAGCCGCAATCCGTGCTTTACAAACTACTGGTCTTGAAGTAACAGCAATTCGCGATGTTACTCCAGTGCCTCATAATGGATGTCGTCCTCCAAAACGCCGTCGTGTTTAACGTGGATTAATATTCATTACGGAGTTGAACTTCATAATGTTTTCACTAGATTACACGTTACGTTTTGAAAGGGGTAAAGATAAGAATGATTGAATTTGAAAAACCAAATATTCATAAGATAGATGAAAGTCCTAACTATGGTAAATTTGTTGTAGAACCACTTGAACGCGGTTATGGTACGACATTAGGTAATTCACTTCGTCGGATTCTATTATCTTCCTTACCAGGCGCATCTATTACTAATATTCAAATTGATGGTGTTTTACATGAGTTTTCAACTATTGAAGGCGTATTGGAAGATGTTACTCAAATTATCTTGAATATTAAGAAAGTTGCTTTGAAGTTAGCTGCTGATGAAGACCAATCCATCGAAATTGATGTGAAAGGTCCCGCAGAGGTTACTGCCGGTGACATCATTGTAAACAGTGATGTTGAAGTATTAAATCCCGACTTGTACATTTGTACAGTCGCAGAAGGTGCATCTTTTCATGTTCGCATGAACGCTAGCAATGGTCGTGGATACGTATCTGCTGATCAAAACAAAGCGGAAGATATGCCAATTGGCGTATTACCAATTGACTCCATTTATACCCCAATCGAACGTGTGAACTACCAAGTAGAAAAAACACGTGTTGGTCAAAAAGATGATTATGACAAATTGACACTTGATGTTTGGACTAATGGTTCAATTACACCAAGCGAAGCCATTAGTTTGTCGGCTAAAATTTTAACTGAGCATTTGACTTTATTTGTTGATTTAACCGATGAAGCTAAAAATGCTGAAATTATGGTTGAAAAAGAAGAAACACATAAAGAAAAAATGCTCGAAATGACGATTGAAGAACTTGATTTATCAGTTCGTTCATACAATTGTTTGAAACGTGCTGGAATCAACACGGTTCAAGAATTAACGAATAAATCCGAAGCTGACATGATGAAAGTCCGTAACTTGGGCCGTAAATCATTGGAAGAAGTTAAAGCTAAATTAGCTGCGCTTGATTTATCATTACGTCATGATGACTAATATTATATAGAGGGAGGGAAACTATTCATGAGTTACCGCAAATTAGGACGTACAAGTTCTCAACGTAAAGCAATGTTACGTGATTTAACAACAAGTCTTATTATCAACGAACGAATTGTGACTACTGAAGCTCGCGCTAAAGAAGTACGCAAATCTGCCGATAAAATGATTTCTTTAGGTAAACGTGGTGATTTAGCTTCACGTCGTCGTGCTGCTGCTTTCGTAAGAAACACAGTTGCTGACGTGAAAGAAGATGGTGACGATGTCACTGTTCAATCAGCATTACAAAAATTATTTTCTGATGTAGCTCCTCGTTACGCTGAACGTAATGGTGGATACACTAGAACTATGAAAACAATGCCTCGTCGTGGCGATGCCGCACAAATGGTTATTATTGAATTAGTATAATTCGTTAACAGATAATTTTTCACTTTGATTGATGATTAAAAACAAACGTTATGATGATGGAGTAATCTTAGTCTAGTTTGAAGGTTCTTCACATTTGTGATTTGCCGGTCATCCTTCATAGTGATTTTTTATTGTCTAATGAGGTCTGAAAAAAGGGTTCTGAACACATTTTAATAATGTGTTCAGAACCCTTTTTTTATGTGCTAAAACCTAGTATGATAATAGTATTCTTAATCTGTTTAGGGGGTAATGTGATGGCACAAAGTTCAATACAACTTTACCGTTATGATAGTAAATATTTATCGGAAATAACGACATTATTCAACCAAACAATTCAAGAGATTAACCGACAAGATTATTCACAACTAGAAATTAATGAGTGGGTGCAGAATAATCCAGATCTGAGTGCATGGCATAAACGATTAAGTGAATCATTTACGCTACTTGCCATCAAAGATTTAAAGGTCATAGGATTTGGTAACCTTGAAGTAACAGGACATATTGATATGCTGTACGTAGAGAGTTCTATGATTCGACAGCATATCGGAGCGCTTATTTTAACAGAATTAACAAATTACCAAAGGAATGAATTACAAATAAATGTACAAACGGTAGAGGCTTCAATAACTGCTGTCTCTTTTTTTGAACATTATGGGTTTAAAATTATAAAAAGATAAGATAATTATCGACATCAACAAAATCTAGTTAATTATCAAATGGTGAGAGAAATTTAGCTTAAAATGCAGTTCTTAGCGCAATATAAAAAGGTGTGACTAAATGGCTGTTTATTGTTAATTAAGAGCTTAAAAGTACAAAAAATGCATTTTAGATGTATGTTGTATAGATAGGACAACTATAAAGAGTAAAAGTATAAATACACTGAGTTCATTTTGGCCTGTGATATAATGCAAAACGTAAGTTATCTTGTGAATTGTGAGGACAGTAACAATGACTGAATTAATTAAAGTTGATCATTTAAATTATCAATATGAAGCACAAAAAGAAATGAGTGAAATGGCACTTAAAGATGTGTCCTTTACGATTGAAAAAGGTGACTGGGTTGCAATTATTGGTCATAACGGTAGTGGGAAAAGTACATTATCTAAAAATATTAATGGCTTGCTAGCACCTCAATCAGGTGAAATCACAGTAGATGGCCTTATTTTATCACCAGAAACGGTCTGGGATATTCGTCGTAAGATTGGCATCGTTTTTCAAAACCCAGATAACCAGTTTGTGGGAGCAACTGTTGAAGATGACGTTGCATTTGGACTTGAAAACAATGGAATAGAACGTAAAGAAATGCAAGAACGAGTCAGAGACGCGCTTGAACGTGTAGATATGTGGGAGTTTGCGGCCAAGGAACCTGCTAGACTATCTGGGGGACAGAAACAACGTGTCGCAATCGCTGGAATTGTCGCTCTAAGGCCAGAAGTTATCATCTTGGATGAATCAACTAGCATGTTGGATCCAGAAGGTCGTGACGAAGTTTTGAGCCTAATACATCAACTCAAAGAAGAACGTGGGCTAACAATTATTTCAATCACGCATGATATTAATGAAGCGGCAAGTGCTGACAAAATTATGGTTATGGACAAAGGCGAGCTGGTAAAAGAAGGCACACCTGCTGAAATTTTTGCACTTGGTGAACAATTAGTAGATATGGGATTAGATATTCCATATCCAGAACGCTTAAAAGTCGCGCTTAAAAAACGTCATTTTGACATTCCGGACGACTATATGACAGAGGAAGGTATGGTAGATTGGTTATGGCAATTAAATTCAACGAAGTAGCCTTTACCTACCAAAAAGGGACACCTTTTGAAAGTCGGGCGCTACATAATATCAATCTTGAAATTGAGGACGGCTCATTTACAGCAATTGTTGGACATACAGGTTCTGGTAAATCGACCCTATTGCAACATTTAAATGGCCTATTAAAACCAACTGAAGGTAAAATTACAATTGGGAATCAAATCATTACACCAGAAACGGCCAATAAAACGTTAAACGATTTACGAAAACAAGTTGGCATCGTTTTTCAATTTCCAGAAGCACAATTGTTTGAAGAAACGGTTATTAAAGATGTGGCATTTGCGCCAAAAAACTTTGGTAAAACAGATGAAGAAGCTGAGAAAATAGCGACAAAAATGTTGAAGTTAGTTGGATTACCAGAGAATATCTATCAGCAATCACCATTTGACCTCTCTGGTGGTCAAATGCGTCGCGTAGCAATCGCTGGAATTCTGGCTATGGAACCTAAAATCTTGGTTTTAGACGAACCCACAGCAGGATTAGATCCTAAAGGTCGCGTTGATATGATGGCAATGTTCGAAGAACTTCATCGTGAACAAAATTTGACGATTATTCTCGTAACGCATCAGATGGATGATGTGGCAAATTATGCGAATCACGCTATTATCATGTCAAAAGGAACGATTATTAAATCGGGCACACCAAGAGAAGTTTTTGCTGATCCAGAGTTCTTATTAAGTAACCATTTGAACGTGCCAACAACAACGTTATTTTCAAAAAAATTAATTGAAAAAGGCTTTGAATTCAAGGAGATGCCTTTAACAGAGAATGAATTAGCCGACGACCTCGTCACGCTGCTAAGCCAAAATGGAGGTCATGACGCTAATGAATAAGTTGATTTTTGGACGTTACATAGCGGGTGATTCACTCGTTCACCGCATGGATCCGCGTGCTAAATTAGTTTTGAGTTTTTATTTTGTTGGAATAATCTTTATGGCAAATAATTGGCAAAGTTTTTCTATGCTTTTAGTTTTTACGTTAGGATGTATTTTAGCGTCAAAAATTAATATGAGTTTCTTTTTAAAAGGTGTCCGGCCATTAATTTGGCTGATTATCTTTACGGTTGCTTTGCAAATGCTATTTTCAAGTGGTGGCCAAATGTACTGGCATTGGGGGATTTTTAAAATTTCTCAATTTGGTGTGACAAATGGATTATATATTTTTTGCCGATTTATTTTAATTATTTTTATGTCAACATTATTGACGTTGTCAACGGCACCACTCCAACTAGCAGATGCGATTGAATCTTTATTAAAACCACTTAAAGCAATCAAATTTCCAGTTTATGAAATTGCGTTAATGTTATCAATCGCGTTACGTTTTGTCCCTACATTAATGGATGAGACAGAAAAAATTATGAACGCTCAACGAGCTCGAGGTGTGAACTTTGGTCAAGGGTCGCTAATTAAACAAATGCAATCAATTATCCCGTTGTTAATTCCGCTATTTGTAAGTTCGTTCAATCGTGCCGAAGATTTAGCGATTGCCATGGAATCTCGTGGTTACCAGGGTGGAGAAGGTCGAACAAAGTATCGTATTTTAAAATGGCGGACGGCTGATACGTTAGCTTTTGTTTTATTCGCTATCGTTACCGTTGCATTAGTCTACCTCAAAAATTAAGGATGAATAAATATGTCAGTACGTTTTAAAATTACCGTTGCTTATGATGGCGCAGCTTTTGCAGGGTTTCAGAGGCAGCCAAACCAACGGACGGTTGAATCTGTCTTAGAAAAAGCAGTAACAATTATGAGTAAATCAGAAGTACCAGTTAGAATTTATGGTTCAGGCCGAACAGATGCTGGCGTTCATGCCTTAGGACAGGTTTTTCATTTTGACTTCATGCATGAAATTCCGGAAACTAGCATGATGAGAGCATTGAACAGTTTATTGCCACTGGATGTTCAAGTTAAAAAAGCCGAACTTGTCAGTGATGATTTTCATTCACGCTATAGTACGCATGGTAAACGATATATGTATCGTGTTTCTCAAGGTGAATTTACCGACCCATTTAAACGCTTCTACACGGGTCATTATAAATACAAGATAGATATCGCCAAAATTGAAGAAGCATTACCTGATTTAGTTGGCGAACATGATTTTTCTAGTTTCGTGGCGGCAGGTAGCCAGGTTACAGATCACGTTCGGACGATTTATGAGGCAACCGTGAGAGAAGATAAAGAAAACCATGAAATTATTTTTGAATTTTATGGAAATGGCTTTCTGTACAATATGGTCCGAATTTTAGTCGCTACACTCCTAGAAATAGGGAACGGCCGGCGTCCGGTTCATGATATTTTACGGTTATATGAAGTAAAGGATCGACAACAAGCTCGAGAAACAGCTCCGGCGAGTGGATTATATTTAAAAAAGGTTTATTATCCGGACGAATTAGGGTAATATAGAAGTTATTGACAATATGAATACTAAGGCAATTTTAAATCTGAAAAGGTGTTATTTATTTGTGGGATGCCCATAAATTAGATTGACAAATTGACTTTTAATAGTTAATATTATAAATGGTATTGTTTGCCCCACTGATAGGCCCCGGAAACTTATTTGAGTGTCAAACAAACAACATGAAAAAACGGAGGAAACAATCGTGCGTACAACTTATTTAGCAAAAAAAGGCGAAATAGAACGTAAATGGTATGTTATTGATGCAACTGATATTTCTTTAGGTCGCTTATCAACTGTCGTTGCTTCTATCTTACGCGGTAAAAACAAACCAACATTCACACCTAATGTGGATACTGGTGATAACGTTATTGTTATCAATGCAGAAAAGGTTGGTTTAACTGGTCACAAAGCTGACAGAAAATTATACCAACATCATACAGATCATCCAGGTGGTTTAAAAACTCGTACTGCTGGTGATTTCCGTGCCAACGATCCTGAAAAATTGATTGCTTTCTCTGTTAAAGGTATGCTTCCAAAAGGTACTCTTGGTAAAGAACAAGCATTGAAATTACACGTATATCGTGGTGCAGAACATGATCAACAAGCACAACAACCAGAAACTTTAGATATTACAAACTTAATTTAAGGAGGCAATTGAAATGGCTCAAGTCGTATATTCAGGAACAGGTCGTCGTAAAAACTCAGTAGCTCGCGTACGTTTAGTACCAGGTACTGGTAAAATTACTATCAACAACAAAGCAATTGAAGATTACATTCCATTTGCTAACTTACGTGAAGTAGTCTTACAACCATTTAACGCTACAGAAACATTAGGTAGTTATGATGTTTTAGTTAACGCTAATGGTGGTGGCTTCTCAGGTCAAGCTGGCGCAGTTCGCCATGGTATTGCTCGCGCATTACTTACAGTAGATCCAGATTTCCGTGCAGCTCTTAAATCTGCAGGATTACTTACTCGTGATCCTCGTATGAAAGAACGTAAGAAACCAGGTCTTAAGAAAGCTCGTAAAGCAAGCCAATTCTCAAAACGTTAATATATATTTATATCGATATTTTGAAGCACTTCACAAAGCAATTTGTGAGGTGTTTTTTTTGGTATATTGCAGTTGTCACTGGTGAATATTTTTGGTTCTATTGCAACTATTGTTGGTGAATATATTATGGAGGGTGTTGTCACTTTGTGACAACGCCTTTTTTATGTACATAATCCTCATTACAAAGAAAATGTGTTTCCTAAAATTACTGAAATCGTAGGCATTACGTTTAATATGTTTCAATTCATTGTTAGTTTCTTAAAGTTGGCCACTAGAATAACGTAGTAGCCTAATAGAGATGCCCGCCATCCGTAGCTAACAATTTGATTATGTTGAGAACTCTGCAGGGGTGTCAGGCATTTTTGAAGGTAATCTAAAGTACCATAAACTCCGATGACTGCTGGATTAAGGAGTGCTTTCAGCAAATTTCATATTTAGTAAAACCTTAGTATTATTTGTCATAGGAGACTCTTTTTAGTGTCATACAAAAAAATCTGTTGCCAGTGATAGATTTTTCTATCACTGGCAACAGATATTGTAGACCTTCTATTTATATATATATTAACTTTGGCTGTAAACCGCGGTCACTGAGTTACTACTTGACCAAACAACAATCAGATTCTGCTTGTTCGTTTCTTCACCAGTATTAACACCATATTCGTGACTAGTCCCTTTGGGATAGAACATGACGGACCAATTAATAGAAACATCACTTGCATTACTTAAGCTGGCGGTTAAGATATTATTAGCAACTTCAAATTTCGTCGCATGCAGCCCATTCTGATCTTTTAAGCCAGCTTTATTTAATGTAAACGAAGATGATGACACTAGACTATCTTTAGTAATATTTAACGGCTGAACATCATCAAGTGGTAAGTCGCGTCCCCGTGCTTCTAACTTCACAATTTGCCACTGACCGACGATACTGCTGTAATCACTGACTTGAATTTGATCTAAATTCATCTGTTTTGGTTGATTTACTTCTTTGGCAGGCGTCTTTTTAATCGTATTTACTTTTTTTGACGACTGCGCTTTTTTCTTATCTGACACGGATTCTTTTTTTGGTTGATTTACTTCTTTAGTATGCGTCTTTTTAGTTGTATCTGCTTTTTTTGACGACTGCGCCTTTTTCTTATCTGACACGGATACTTGTTTTGGCTGACTTGTTTGCTCAGACTGTGACTTTTGTTGCCCACACGCTGTTAATAAAGCAACCATTACGATACTAGTCATTACAAGTAAAGGCTTCTTCATCTCAATTCCTCCTTACAATAACGAATTAGTGTTTACGACGGCGCGTTCCTGCAAGTCCAAAGAGACTAACGGCACCAACAAGAGCTGCACCAATCACTGAAACGACTGACGAATTAGTTTCGTCAGTTTGTGGTAATACCGAAGCACCTAATATTTTAGCGTTATTGATTTCTGAATGATCAGCAGCTTTAAGACGTGATGTTGATGTATTATTGCTTGGTGCAACAATACCATTGTTGTCAGTCGTGTCTTTAGCTGTTTCACTACCTTTAGCAACAACAGAACCAGTTACGTTACCTTTATCTGAACCATTGTCTGAACCTGTTACATGACCAGTATGTGAACCAGAATCGTTATCAGTACCAGTTGATGGTTTGTCAACATTGTTCAAAGCATCTTCGATGTCTTTTTCATGTTGTAATTTAGCTAATGCAGCTTGTGCATCGTCTAAAGCTTTCTTAGATGCATCAGCGATTGCTTGTAACTTCGCATATTGTGCATCGTCAGCAACGGAAGCAGCTTGTGCATCTTCGGCAGCTTTAACAGCCTCGTCGTATGCTTTTTTAGCAGCTTCAACAGCTTTTGTTGCGTCAACTAAGTTAGCTTCAGCATTCTTTAAGTCATCTAAATGATTTGTTTTTTCGCCAAGTGCGTCTTGACCAGCTTTTAAAGCTGCTTGAGCGGCACTTAATTTAGCAGTTGCATCTTTTAATGCAGTTTTAGCAGTAACTAATTTAGCATTAGCTGCGTCTAAAGTCATGTGTTTTTGAGCTTGTGTTGTTTTAGTTGTAGCTAAGGCAGCTTGTGCATCTTTTAAAGCTTGTTGTTTTTGAGGCATTGATGCATTTAAATCATCAACAACTGTTTGTGCATTTTTAACAGCTACAGTAGCAGTTTTAACATCGTTTTGTGCTTTAGTTAAGGCTGTGTGTGCTGTTGCTTGTTTTGTTTTAGCAGTTGCTAAAGCAGTTTTAGCTGTAGCTAAGGCTTGGTTAGCTTTAACTGTTTGTGATTTAGCTGCTGCAAGAGCTGCATCAGCAGTTTTTGAAGTTGCTGTTTTAGCAGTAACGTCGCTTGCTAATTTATCAATTTGAGCTTGACTGACAGTTCCAGATTCAACAGGTGTAGTGCTAAATTTAGAAGCGTCGTTAACATCATAGTCATCAACAAAGTTAAAGAAACTTGTTAAGAAGATATTACCGTTAGATTGTTTAAATTGACCGAAGCCAAGACCGAACCATGTGTTATTGGCAGGTGTATATGTTGCCATAATGCCAGCAACACTTACGGCATGGCCCCATTCACCCCCATTGAATAAGAAGGCATTCATTGAATCATAGATAGATTTCTTGAAAGCATCAAGACTAAGATTCCAACCATTTTCAGATGATTTATCGAAGATAGTATTCATATCTTGTTGTGTTAAGTATGTTAATCCCATACCGTTAGCAATGCTGTTGTTTAATGCATTGTCATGACCATCATCAGGATCGTTATTCTTAGATGTATAAGCATCGCCGATTGATTGACCTAATTTTTTAGAACCTTCTGAGACTTCAACTTGTGTGCTACCAAAACGGTCACGCACTTCATTTAATAATTGTTTAGCATATTCATTTAAGTCATCAAGATATTTGTTTAAATCTGATTGGTTGTTAATATGAACAGTTTTATCTTGGTCATTTGAAATGTAGCCGCCATTTAATGCCCATTCTTTTTCAGTTGCAGCTGTTAAACTGTCAATGACATCTTGATAATTAGCGTCAGCTGATGAAGCATCTGAATAAGCCTTTAAGGCATTAATGTAGTCTTGGCTTAAGTTGATGTGATTTTGGTTAGCTTGATGATTACCTTGTTGTTTCTTAGCATCATCTAATGCTTTTTGAGCAGTATCTTTAGCTTTTTGAGCAGCGTCAGCTTTAGCTTTAGCATCATTTTGTTGTTTGTTAGCATCAGTTACGCCAGTTTGAGCGTTATTAACATTGTTTTGTGCGTCAGCAATATTCTTGTCAGCTTGGTCAGCACCTTTTTGAGCATTGTCTTCAGTTGTTTGAGCTTGATCCAAGTTATCTTTGGCATTGCTTAAATTCTTGTCGGCTTCGGCTGAACCTTTGCCATCAAGGTTATTTTGAGCATTATCAACGTTTTCTTGAGCTTTATCAGCATCTTTATCAGATTGGTCAGCACCTTTTTGGGCTTCATCAACGCCAGTTTGAGCATTATCGACATCTGTTTTACCTTTATCAACATCTGTTTTAGCGTTATCAACGTCTTGACCTAATTGGTTATTTGTTTTGTCTTGTTCGTCAACTGCATCTTGAGCGTTATTGATAGATTCATCAGTTGCGTTATCAGCAGTATTTTGCGCATTTTGTTGATTATCAACAGCACTGTTTAAATCTTCTTGTGATTGATTAGCATTTTCTTCAGTTTGACCAGCATTGTCTTTAGAAGCATCGGCTGTGTCTTTAGAAGTATCAGCAGCACTTTGATCTTTGTCAGCTGTATCTTTGGCATTATCAACGTCAGTTTGAGCGTCTTTAATATCGTCATCTAATTTTTGACTGTTAGATTGAACTGTTTGAGTATGAGTTGTTTCAGTTGAGTCGGGTGTAGTTGTTGCAGCGTTTGCCGTTGTTGTAGCACCAACGACAGTAACTCCAGCGATTAATGCACTTGATAATAAAGTAATGTTTGATTTTTTCATAATATAAAATATCCTCCCAATAAATTAATAATTATTTAGCAACCTGTTCAAATTTTAACCCCTCTAATAAAAATCCGAAGCCCATCATTTGTGAACCAGTTACGGAATTAAGTGTAAATGTTTTTTTATCTTTGTCTAAACTAGCTTTCATTGTATAATCATCAAATTTCATGGTAAGTTTACCGTCTTCAATTTCATAAGTACCTTGGTCTGACTTTTTATCAGTTTCAACTTTAGTCACAGTGTTTCCTTTAAACTTCAACTCAAATTTGGAACCACCCATGTCGGAAATATAGCTTCCATCCATCTTATTTGAATTGCCCATCATAAACATAGCCACAATAATAACTATAGCTACTATACTGACACCGGTAATAATATTTGCTTTTTTTGACATTTTTTCTCCATTTTTATAAATTTAATATAATAAATCTTATTTTCTGAACGAATTAAATGCACTGACGGTTGAGGACATAGCTGCCAAGCGTGCATTTGAGGCAATATCTTGTTGTAAGCCTCTCATTTCTTCCTGCATTGAAAGTTGAGTTTCTTGGAATTGTTGTGTTTCTAAAATGTTAAAGGCTTCTTGCAAATCACGTGCCCGAGTTTCATCAATTAATTTCCAAAGACGAAAAATATCGAAATAGTTGTAGAATTTCTCTGGGAATCCTTGCTTGCCTGCAATATAATCTTCATTTGCCATTTCAGCGTCCAAGTCTGCTAAGGCTTGTGTTTTAGATTCATTACCCGGCATAATATAAACAAAATATTTAAAAGCAAATAGCGCGATAACAGCAATGATGAATGGCATCGCCGCACTTGTCTGACTAGTAATCATAAAAAGAACAATTAAAACGACTAATGCGATGATTATTCCTCGAAATTTTTTCTTACCTTTTTCAATCTTAGCCTCTGCTTCACGAATTTGTTGTTGGATAACTGCAGCTCCCGCTGTAACACTTCTTTTTGCCATTAAAAAATCTAAAAGTTCTTCTTTATTCATAATTTTCTCCCTTTTCTTTGAACGAATTATTAACCAACCTTTACCAAACGATCCCTATAAAATCTCCTCCCCCAAAAAAGTAATTTATATCTTGCACTATCTTCACATGATATATTTTATCTCAAAAATATACTCAATACTACCTTTTTATGTAACTTTATAGGTATACTGAGAGCTTTGAAAGTGTGCGCACTTAATTTATCATTAAACATATGGATAAATAGGAGCGATTTATGATTATACTTGTGGGCACTTTCATTCGGAAAAAGCGAAAAGAATTAGGACTTACAATTGAAGAATTGGCAGAAATGGCGGACGTATCCGCCAGCTATTTGGCTCGACTCGAAAGAGGACAATTAGACGATACGAGTACAAGAAAGTTGGAACTAGTTCTGAATGCCTTACAATTAAATTTGGCTGATATATTAATGAGTAATGATTTTAACGACATTTATACGCCCGAATTAATTAACAGATTGAAAAGCATGACCACAGATGATAGAATGCGTATCTCTAAAGCGTTACTGGAAATCTTGAAATAGAAATTGATTAGACATATATTAAATGGGTAGAGAGTGTGTAAAGCATAAAAAAAGACACCATTAATGGTGTCTTGACTAGTCTATTTTATGGTGTTAATTTTATCTCGTATTATGGATTTTATTCAATGTTGTTCCTTTTTCAATATTGTAAAGTATTGATACAAGTGGATTCAAATAGATAAGATTCCATGAAGTATTAATCGATAATTCTCAAAACGCTAATATATATTTATATCGATATTTTGAAGCACTTCACAAAGCAATTTGTGAGGTGTTTTTTTGTATGGATTTTAAGTGTATAAAATATTCTAGTTCGGAATCTACGAAAATTTCTAAATTCAAAACCAACGCGTTTAATGACCTTAATTTTATTGTTTATTCCTTCTAAAGGACCGTTAGTATAATAATAGCCAAAATTATTTTTAATCTCAGAATGGTGACAAAGCAACGTTTCAATACTTTTAAGCATTTCTTCAGAACACCTTTCGGTGTTTCTAACTGTAAAATCATAAGATTTCCAGTCCTTCAACCGAATGGTTGATCTTATTTGGTTCATGAGTTCATATGATTTATTTAGTTCAGGATGAATCGCTAATAAATGATCAACGACATTTGTTTCTGTTGTTAGGTATGGGAAATAAGTCCATTTCTTGAAATTTTTAAAATCTAAGGTTTCAGAAGGTTTTAACAGGAGCTTCCAGTAACGTTTTAGTGCTTTGTAGTCTTGTGATGATTTTGAAAGTTCTTTCATCAGTCTAATTCTAGTTTTAGTGAATCCACGATTCACTGAATTGATAATATGAAAGGTATCTATGATGACAATCGCGTTAGGAAAGACTTCTTTGGCTAGTTTAGGATAGGTATAATTCATATCAGTTACGATAATTTTCACGTTTTTTCTAGCTGCAGCTGAGTAACGATAAAAATAACGTTCTATTTGATAGAATCTTCTAAAAGATAAAAGTTTGATTAATTCATGGTTACTAGCATCCATAAATTCAAAACTCATGGCATCTGTAGCTGATTTGGTACTCTTGACTTCGTCAAGTAGGAGTACTTTAGGTAAAAATTTATAATTAGGTTTAAAATCACGTTCAAAGGTCATTAAAATACGACCTACAAAGGAATCAGGATTCGAAATTTCATTAGCAATATGAGTTAAAGAAACGGATTCCGCTAATTTAGTTAAACAGAGCTGTTTAGATAGATTGGAAATCGTACAATTTTTAGGAACCACACTTGTTTGGACAAGGAAGTATGACTGCCGCTCATGACAGCTAAAGTATCTTCGTTTGAGTGATAAAATGATACATTTACCAAAAAATTTAGGGTAGCGTATGGGTGTTTGACGCCAACTATACCTGATAATCTGTCCTTCGTTTTTAATATCACAATTTGGACAATCCCTTCGGCTGGTAATCAAGAACACGGTTAAATCGAGTGACACCGTCATTAGAAGACTGATAATCAACAATCGTTAGACTACTGTCTTTTATTTTAAGCCAAAATTTAGTATGATTAGGCATGCGGAGAGTTCCATCTTTCTTATTAATTCATCTGTGGTGGTTGAGGGATAATGAACATGGATGAACTCGTAACCAAAAGTCTTATGACTTTTGGCTTTTTTTTGTTATTATACAAAAAAACTGTCATCAGTAATAGTTTTTACACTAGTCCCAACAACAGATAGTACAGAGCCTTTTTATTGTATTTAAAATTTAAAGATATTTCCTTCTATTTGGAATATTCGTTGGGTTTTGGGAGCAACTACTGATAATAACCTAGCTAAAACACAAAGAAAAGTAAAGGGTATATAAACGATTTCTCCTCCCTTTACATTTTTTCATTTTTGCAGAAGGATTAATACAGCAATCGATACTGAAACTTACTGCAAAAATCAATTAAAAGGCCCAAAGGAAGAAGTTAATCAATTTTACACAAAATAAAAATGAGATTACCGTATTTTCACTTAAATCTAATTTTTTTTATTGTCTCAATTTTATAATGCTTTTTGACAACCTCCAAAAGAAAACATATACTTAATTATGAAAACGCTTTTATATAAAACGGAGGCAAACAGATGACACCAGAAATTGAATGGCTAGATACACCAACCGTTTTTCGTGTTGGACAGGTACCAGCTCACAGTGATCATAAGTACTATGCAACTCAAGCAGAAATGTTACAACAAAAAAGTTCATTTGAACAATCTTTGAATGGAACTTGGAAATTTAGTTACAGCACTAATGCAGCAAGTCGACCAAAAAATTTCTATCAGACTGACTTTGATGCAGAACAATTTGACACAATTCCAGTACCACAGCATATTGAATTATCAGGATATGAGCAATTACATTATATTAATACGATGTATCCTTGGGAAGGACATGAATATAGACGACCTGCTTTTTCAGATACTGATTTAAATCAGTATGCTGGAATGTTTAGTGATGCAGAATATAATCCAGTAGGTTCATATTTAAACCATTTTGACTTGGAACCAACTCTTCAAAATAAACGCGTTATTATCCGTTTTGAAGGTGTTGAACAGGCAATGTACGTCTGGTTGAATGGACATTTTCTAGGATACGCAGAAGATAGTTTTACACCAAGCGAATTTGACCTGACACCTTATTTAAAAGATAAGGATAATTGTTTGGCAGTTGAAGTGCATAAACGAAGTTCTGCAGCCTTCATTGAAGACCAAGACTTTTTCCGTTTCTTCGGAATTTTTCGTGATGTGACACTGTTAGCACAACCTGCAACACATTTAGATGATTTTTGGGTGATTCCTGATTACGATAGTGGACAAAAAACAGGACAAGTAGATTTACAACTTCATTTTAGTGGGGCAGAACAACGTGTCCGTGTCACATTCAAAGACCAAGATGCGGTGTTATTTAGCGATGAATTAATGAGTGGGTCAGATGTCGAAAAACACTACAATTTAGCACAACCAGTGACTGCTTGGCAGAATGACCGGCCTTATTTATATACATTACAATTAGAAATTTTAGATGCTGATGGGCAATTAATTGAAATTATCCAACAACCAGTTGGTTTTCGCAAAATTGAAATTAAGAATCGCGTGATGTTATTAAATGGTGAACGATTAATTATCAATGGTGTTAATCGTCATGAGTGGAACCCTAAATCAGGAAGAACCATTTCAGATAATGATGAAGCTTGGGATGTTGACTGTATGCAACGTAACAATATTAACGCAGTTCGGACGTCACATTATCCAGATCGATTATCTTTTTACAATCGTTGTGATCAGGCTGGTATTTATATGATGGCTGAAACCAACTTAGAATCACATGGTTCTTGGCAGAAAATGGGTGAAGTTGAGCCTTCTTGGAATGTGCCCGGCTCATCGGATCAATGGGAAGCAGCCGTTTTAGACCGCGCTAAAAGTAATTTTGAGTTATTTAAAAATCATCCCTCAGTTTTATTTTGGTCATTGGGTAACGAATCATACGCCGGCAGTGTCTTAGCGAAAATGAATGAGTACTATAAACAAAAAGATTCGACACGTTTAGTTCATTATGAAGGTGTTTTCCGTGCGCCTGAATACAAAGATGTCATTTCAGATGTTGAAAGTCGGATGTATGCAACACCAGCCGAAATTAAAGACTATCTAGAAAATTCACCACAAAAACCATTTATCTTGTGTGAGTATATGCATGATATGGGTAATTCATTGGGCGGGATGAAATCATATATTGATTTATTACAACAATATGAATCCTATCAAGGTGGTTTCATCTGGGACTTTATCGATCAAGCATTGTTAGTTGAAGATCCCGTCACAGGTCAAAATGAGTTGCGTTATGGTGGCGATTTTGATGATCGACCATCTGATTATGCATTTTCGGGTGATGGACTCGTTTTTGCCACACGTAATGAAAAACCAGCAATGCAGGAGGTAAAATACTATTATGGCACAGATAAATAAGCAGTTAACTGTCATTTACGGAGATGTCACACTCGGTTTAAAAGGAAATGATTTTCATTATATTTTCTCCTATCAAACGGGTGGCCCAGAATCTTTTAGAATTCAAGGTAAAGAGTGGCTTTATCGCTCACCAAAACCGACTTTTTGGCGTGCAACAACGGATAACGATCAGGGGAGTCAGTTTCCAGTAAAGTCAGGGATGTGGTTGGCCGCTGATCAATTCAGTAATTGTCAATCAGTTAAAGTTGCTATTAATGGTAAACCAATTGCGTTACCGATTGCACCAGAAAATAATCGTTACACTAACCATGAAGTCGCTGAAAAAGTGGCTATAAGTTATATCTATAACACACTGACTGTGCCGCAAACGCAAGTGACGGTCACTTATACTGTTGAAGCAACCGGAAAAATGAATGTTGCAGTTTCATACCAAGGAAAAGCTGGATTACCCTCATTACCTGTTTTTGGGTTGCGATTTATTATGCCCACACCAGCGACTCGTTTTTGTTACCAAGGATTATCAGGAGAAACTTATCCAGATAGAATGGCCGGAGGAATTCCAGGCCGATATGAAGTTCAAGGGTTACCAGTGACACCATACTTAGTTCCGCAAGATTGTGGTGTGCATATGCAAAATGATTGGGTAACTGTTTATCGACAGTCTGTTCTGGATAATCGTATGCAACAGGCTTCTGAAACGGGTTTAACATTCAGTGCGGTTGATCAACCAATTGCGTTTAGTTGTTTACCTTATACAGCTGAAGAATTAGAAAATGCGACACATCATAGCGAATTACCAGCGGAACATCGTACCGTTTTATCGATTCTAGGCGCCGTTCGAGGTGTTGGTGGTATTGATAGTTGGGGTAGTGATGTTGAGGATGACTATCAAATTGATGCGATGAAGGATATTGCTTACCAATTTAATATCACATTTGATTAATTTGCCTATCTACCATAACTATAGTAGACTGTAAATAATTAATAAACAGGGAGTGTGAAGTGCATTGGTAAATACAAATCGTTAATCGAATAACTGTCGACTAAACAAGGGACGAAGTGTGTCTTTTTATGCATGTTGACTATTCAAACGGTTTGCAATATCAATTCTTTTTCACATCTGAAAGAACCACTTTTTTTGATGGATAACGATTGAAGAGCATATAACTGTATGCTCTTTTTTTGTAGAATCAAATGGATAGTTTAGCGGTCGACCTCACAAAGAAATGAGGTAATTACTATAGGAACAATACAAATTAAACAATTAAGTTTTCAATATGATGGACAATTAGCACCAATTTTTAAAAATGTTGATTTACAATTAGATGCCAGCTGGAAGTTAGGTCTAATTGGTAGAAATGGTCGCGGAAAAACGACTTTATTTAGAATTTTACAAAATCAATTACAGTACCAAGGAAAGATTAGAACAGATTTAGAATTTCAGTATTTTCCTCAAACAGTTGTTAAACCAGAAGAGTCAGTGTGGCTGGTTATCAAGAGTATCACAGACTTACAAGACTATGATCAGTGGCAAATTTTAATCGAATTAGATAAACTTGGACTATCTGAAAAATTATTGACGGAACCATTTAATCAATTAAGTCCAGGACAGCAAACTAAGATATTATTAGCCAGCTTATTTGTTGGCGAAGGTAAATTTCAATTAATAGATGAACCGACTAATCATTTAGATGAAAACGGTCGAAAAATTATTTCTGATTATCTAAGACAAAAACAAGGATTTATTTTAATCAGTCATGATCGTTATTTTTTAAATAATATTATTGATCATGTTATTTCAATTGATCGCGCTAAAATCAGTCAATTTAAGGGTAATTATAATACGTGGGCTGACGAAAATACGTCACGAAATAATTGGGAATATAATGAAAAAGAAAAATTACAACATGATATTAAACGATTAGAAGGTGCTTCACGGAAAAAATCGGGTTGGGCTAATCAGACTGAGGCGAAAGTATCTGGTGCGACAGACAGAGGATTTATTAGCCACAAGGCAGCTAAATCTATGAAACGGGTACTAAGTATTAAAAAACGTGCCGATAAAGCAGTAGAAGAGAAAAAATCTTTACTTAAGAATATTGATGTGGCAGATCTTTTAACGTTGAATTTTGAAAAATTAGTGTCAGATAAGACTTTACTAGAGGTAATTGGCTTATCAGCATTTCGTAAACAATTGCCGGTAAATAAACCGGTAGATTTTAAATTAAAGATGGGAGAGCGCGTTATTCTTCAGGGTGAAAATGGTTCTGGTAAATCGAGCGTTATCGCTGCTATACTAGGTCAATTAAAGTATCAAGGGCAATACAAATTTGCAACACCTTTAAAAGTGAGCTGGTTACCGCAAAATTTTGATGGTTTATCTGGTTCTTTACAAGAATTCGCTGCAGAAAAAAATGTTTCTTATTCTTTAATGTTGGATACATTAAGAAAACTTGGTTTTGAACGTTATGAATTTGATAAAGATATCAGTCAAATGAGCATGGGCCAAAAGAGAAAAGTGGCTTTGAGTCGTTCGTTGGTTGAACCAGCAAATATATATATTTGGGATGAGCCACTTAATTATCTAGATGTTATCACGCGTCAACAAATTCAAGATGTTATTCTGGCTTTTCAACCACCGATGTTAATCATTGATCATGATAAAGAATTCGTTGAAAAGGTTGGAACAAAATTCGTTGAGATTGAACATTATTAGTGAATGGTTAATTAAAGGCATCCAATTTATACGTCTATTGATATCAAGATAGTCGTAATGATATACTGTTAAGAGCATAGTTATTTTAACTGTATACTGATTAGCGGGGCATACAGAATTAAAATCGACGTAAGTTGAATAATAAAAGATCAACTTTATTTGAAGGCATGTATTCATAATATGAATCTTTAACTTTGAAAGAAATTGTTAATTAATAGAGCAAGGAGGAAACATTAATGGCTGATAAAGCAAAGACTGATAGAGATAAAATGCTAGAAATTATCAAAAAGAAACAAACTGATGGCGGAAACTTCAATAAGAAGGCTACTGCTAGAAATGATCGTACTAAAATGCGTAAGGGTCCTAAGATTTTTAAATAGAGGTTTAGACTTAGCTCAGATAAATATCTGGGCTATTTTTTTAATCATTAAAATCTAGCATACTTTTACTGAATCAATTCCAATATATCTGCAGTAACTTCTTCAGCTGTAGCAGGACTACCACTACTAATCCATTGCAACATCGTTCGTAGAACGCCACCAAGAATGAACGTTTTTTGAGTATTATTTAGCCGACTGATACTAGGCGTATCTTTAAGAATCTTTTCAAAATAAGTATAAAAAGAATCTTCCAATAAATAAACAATATCATTTTTAATTAGGATATCCATAAATTCAGAATCATTATGCCAATAGTTAAAAGCTAGCTTGAAAATGTTTTTCAAACTAATTTCTGTTTGATTGGACTTGAGTTCGGCGTAAAACTGGTCAAATAAGTAATCGGACCGAGTTAGTAAAATCGCGTCCTTATTTTCAAAATTACGATAGAAAGTCAGCCGGGCAACTCCGGCTTTTTTTGTGATTTCAGTTATTGTGATTTCTTGATAAGATTTTATTTTTAATAAGTCAATTAAAGAATCAATAATCAAATTTTTACTTAATTTTGCTTGGTTATTTTCCGTCATTTTTTATATCTCCTTGAAGTGTAACAAATAACACGATTTTGTATCTTGTAAATCACGCGATAAATGATTAATATAAGTGTAACAAATGTAACACTTATAGCAAGAAAGATAAATGACACTTGAAGTATTTTATATAAAGTCATTAAAGTCGGAAAATTTATTAAACTAATTAAAAGAGGTTATTGAACATGAAAAAAATTTGTATTATATTTGATCATCCCTACACTGCAGACGCTGGATACAATGAATTGCACAATAGGAGTTATTCAGCGGCATTACTAGTTAGTGCTAAAGCAGCGTATGAAAAAGAGGGCTGTATTGTGGACGTAATTGATTTGCATAAAGATGGGTTTGATCCTGTAATGCACCAAGAAGACCTAATATCTTGGCGTAAGAAGATACCAACGGATTCTATGACGGCGAATTATCAAGAACGCCTCATGGCTGCAGATGAGCTTGTCTTTATTTTTCCAATCTGGTGGGAATCTATGCCAGCTATGATGAAGGGATTCTTTGACAAAGTTATTGCTAAAGGGATTCTTTATACAGAGCAGGAAAATAAAAAATTATTTAAAAATGAGATGGTTCATTTAAAGAAAGTTAAAATGGTTACAACTATGTCAACACCAGGTTGGATTTATCGAACTATCTTTGGAAATCCTGTGACTAAAATGGTATTTAGGGGAACATTCCGGAAGATGGGGTTTAACCAGTTGAAATGGTTTAACTTTGCTGCAGTTCAAGGAATGAAACTTGAAAAACGACAACAGTTGTTGAAGAAGTTTGAAAATAATATTGTGAAGTAAGAGGGTTCAACCTGATTGGGTAAATACAATTAGGTTGGCTCTTTTTTAATATCACTAGAACCGAATCTTTTGAATTTAGTTCAGTTAATTTAAGTAGTATAATACAATTGAATTATTAAGGAAGAAAAGGGCGTCAAATAGTGAATGGAGGGGCAAAATGATGACAGAACATGAAAAATTATTGGCAGGTCAAGATTATGATTATCGCGACCCAGAATTACAGGGTATGATTGCGGCGGGTAAAGAATTAGTCACTATAATCAATACGACAACTGACCTAGAGAAAAGAGCAACAGCAATTCACGAGTTGTTAGGGAAATCTGGGGAAGGACTCGTTATTAATGGTCAATTTAATACAGTTTATGGTAAACATATCACTGTTGGTGATGATGTTTTTATTAACGGTAATTGTACATTTCAAGATTCAAACAAAATCACATTAGGAGATCGTGTCATTGTCGCGCCAGACACGAAGTTATATTGTGGTGAACATGCATTAGATGCAACAAAACGTTTTGGAAAAAGACAAGATGGTAGTCGTTATTTAATTACTTATACTAAACCAATTACAATTGGAAACGATGTGTGGATAGGTGGAAATGTCACGATTATTGGTGGCGTTCATATTGGGGATAATGTGATTGTAGCAGCTGGTGCAGTGGTGACAAAAGATGTTCCTGACAATACAGTAGTGGGCGGCGTGCCCGCCAAAGTTATCAAACAATTAGAGCCATTAAAATAAGAAAATTTTTATATTAGGTGAGAGGAATGAGCAGGCTATTTTAGCATTTTTGCCTAGTATTAGATAATCAGCTAAATTAAAGAAACCTAAATTAGGTTGTAGGAGGGAAAAGTTAATGACAAGTATTGATGTTTTTGCACACGTTTTACCACCACATTTTTATAACGAGATGTTAGCTATTCAGCCGAACTTGCCAGAAAAAATGCCATTTATTAAACATCCCATATTGATTGATATTGAACAAAGACGCCTATTACGGAACAGAAATGTCCAACAAGTTATCTCAGCAGTCAACGTGAATCCTGAGGACTACGTAGGGCCAGAACAAGCAGCGGCATTATGCTGGCAAGCTAATAACGAAATAATTGAAATGGTTCAACAAAATGCAGACTTGTTTAAAGCGGGTATTGCAATGATACCTCTAAATAACATCGATGAAGCAACACGTATTATAAAAGAACAAGTGCTAAAAAATTCAGAATTAGTTGGCATTCAGTTATTTACGCGTGCCCTTGGAAAAAGTATTGCTGCAAAGGAATACCGGGTTATTTTTGAAATGGCTGCACAATTAAATATCCCAATTCTGTTACACCCAATTTTTGATGATCGTAAACCAGACAATAATATTATTTTTAGTTGGGAATATGAACTAGCGCAAGCAATGTTGCAATTAGTACAGTCAGGAATTTTTAATGACTATCCTACACTTAAAGTAATTGTTCATCATGCTGGGGCAATGGTGCCTTATTTTGCTGAACGAATTAACCATATTCTATCACCAGAACAGGCAGCTGATTTTAAACGTTTCTATGTAGATACTGCATTATTGGGCAATCCTAAAGCATTAGGGTTAGCAATTGATTATTATGGTGTTAGCCACGTACTGTTTGGAACTGATGCACCGTTAGGGATTGCGCCAGCTGGAGCAACGGATGCCATAATTGAAGCTTTAGATCAGTTGAATCTTTCGAAAGATGATCGAGCCCTGATTAATTATGGAAATTATAATCGTTTGATGGGATTGGGTGAATAAATGATAGAACTTAAGAATGCCCCATTATTAAGACTATTCAAACTTAAAATTAAGCTATCTGATCGTGAAAGATTTGAAAAAGCAGGGATGATTAATTTAACGACCTCAATTCAGCAAGAAAAAGGAACTTTGGCGATGTACAGTGTACATTTGGATGAGGCGGGTACTGAAAATATTGTGATTGAATCTTATCAAGACGAAGATCAATATCAAAAACATGCAAATTCGGCTCAATTTAAAATGTTTAGTAATATCGCATCTCAGGCAGTAATTGAAAAATCGATGATTAATTTATCCCCAGAATTACTGTTAGAAAAAACAACAGCCTTGCATGAATTGAAGCCTGACAGAGCTATACTCAAAGTAACAAGTATTGAAATAGAGCCGAATAGGGTTAAAGAATTTAGAGAAGTTTCATTGAATACTATGAAACAATCATTTGAAAATGAAGCAGGACTCTTAGTGACATACATTGCTTCTGTAGATGGAGATTTAAATCAATGGATTTTCGTTGAAATTTACCGGAGTGACGAGGATTACCAAGCTCATTTACAAACAATGAATTTTAAAAAATATGTAACAGAGACGAAAAAAATGGTGCTTAATAAACGAATAGAGACACCTGTAGCAGATGTTTTAGTTAATCAGGGTGGATTATTTTTTGAAAAATGAAGATAGAGCGGTAATCAAGTTAGTCGATTACAGTGCTATCTTTTTAATTTTCCGTAAACAAAAGAGGTGCTGATAAATTTTATCAGCACCTCTTATTAATAATCGAGTATCAATATAATTTAACCCCAGCGATTTGATTTTCTGGGTAAAACCATTAAAATAAAGAACCAAATACTACCGACTAATGGAACGAATTGGATTAAAATCCACCAACCAGAACGATCAGTATCATGTAAACGACGAACTGAAACAGCAAAGTTTGCAATCCAGACGATAAACATAACAATATTTCGACTTGTCATAAAAGTAAGTTCACTAAAATTATAAATCGAATCGATAGGATGGCCAACGAGTGACGTATAAAAATAAATAATAATTGCTCCTAGAATACTATTAATAATCGTAGGCCACCAATAGTCTGATCTATTCGATGTGTCAGAAAAATTAAAAATATTTTCCCAGAAATTTTTGTATGATTGAACCATATGCTTAATCCTCCTTTTTAAAACGTTTTATTTAGTTAAAAGACATCGTTAGATTATTAAATTAGTTAATCTGACGATGTTTATTTAATTATAGTATAAATAAATAGAAATTTATATTGATATGCTTGGTGCCAGAAATAATCAGCTAGTTGACTTAAGAAAATAATTATTATATTATGAAGTTAACTTCACATGAAGTATATTTCATATTGAAAGGTGTTCATTATGCAAAATAAAGTTAAAGAATACAGAACTAAGCTTGAATTAACACAGGAACAGTTAGCTGAGAAAGTTCAAGTTTCTAGTCGAACAATTATCTCACTTGAAAAAGGTAAATATAAGCCATCTATAATGTTGGCCTATCGTTTGAGTTTATTGTTTGATTGTCAGATTGAAGCGTTATTTCAGCTAAAGGAAAATTTAGAGATGGAGGAGAATTAAAATGAAAATCTATAGTTATCGACATTTTTTTGTAGGTTTATTTTTTATGTTTGTGGGGATTGCCTCAATTTGGATAATGAACTTAGATTTTAAAGATGCTTTTGATTGGTCAAAATTGATTAGATCATTTATTAATGTTGTCTTATCATTTGGAATTGCGGCCTATCAATTTTATATAACTTTTTCTAAAAAAGGACTGAAAGAAGAACAGCTGGAGAATGTGGATGAACGAAATAAGTTAATTGATCAGTCTGTGAACGCAATGATTGGAAAAATTATGAATAGCATGATTTTAATTCTAGCGTTTGGGTTTATCATTTTGTGGGCATTTCTAAAAGTAAGTACGTTATTATGGATTGGTGCACTACTTTTCTTTTTGTATACGAATATAATAATCATTTCAATAATATTAGCGATATACTACGAGAAAAAGCTTTAATAATAGAGGCGTAACAGGTTAGGAGATTTTTGGCATGAAGAAAAATATGTTAATATCAATCGGTTTTTTGATGGTAGTTTTTTTAGGTATCTTAGGATTTAAAACATTAATTCAAGTTAAAGATACACAACCGGCTAGTTGGGCAGAAATCAGTCGAATTCAACCGACAGAAAATATAAAATTAACCCAAAAATACAAAATTAACGCAGGAACAAATGGCTTACCAGTCCAAGCAAAAATAGTCGTCGGTGGTGATGCTATATTACCGCATAAAAATTATGCTACACCCGCTGATTGGACCATTAAAAAAGGGTCCAAAGATGCATCAAATATGAAAGTTGTATTTAATCTTAAAAATTCGAAAGTACGTGGCACTAAGGTACAATTAAATACGTCAGATGCGTATTCTGGAGGACCAATGCCTGCCACGGTTCCAATTGAGATTGGACAAATTCAAGGCAAATTACAAGAAGAATATGGTCATTTTAAGGAAACGGCAACTATTGAAATTGGAGATAACACTTGGTATCTAAGCGTTATCCTTGAACCTAAAGTTAATTCAATTCACTATCTTTATTATCGAATTGAAGACACAAGTAGTGTTA
Source organism: Dellaglioa sp. CoH-56-MRSF-11 (assembly GCF_056782135.1). Next base: position 56,638 of record NZ_JBXAYE010000003.1, read on the forward strand.
GTGATTCGACAATTGTCGTTGATTATATGACTAAACTTAGGGCAGCTCAACAAAATCCCGCGGGACTAATGAATGATTTGGGTGATGTTGAAGCGGTCATTAAAACACTTTCTAAAACATCTGTGGCGTCTTAACCTATGCTATAATTTAAAGACATAGAATTATCTGAGAAAATGAGCAAAGAGAAAGGATTATATGAATCCACAATCAGTTTTAAAAGAAAAATTTGGGTACGACAATTTTCGCCAAGGTCAAAAAGAAGTTATTGATCGTATTCTAACGGGTGAAGATGTTTTAGCTATTATGCCTACAGGCGGCGGAAAATCGCTATGTTACCAAATTCCAGCACTTATATTAGATGGACTAACGTTAGTGATATCTCCTTTAATTTCTTTAATGAAGGATCAAGTTGATGCTTTAAATGAAAATGGCATTCCAGCAACCTTTATCAATAGTACGCTAGATTACACGGAGGTTCGTGAACGCTTTAATCAAGCTGCTCGTGGTGAAGTTAAGTTACTTTATGTGTCACCAGAACGATTAGATTCTGATGGTTTTATGGCAGATTTAGCGGAATTAAGAATTGATCTTGTCGCTATTGATGAAGCGCACTGTATCTCACAATGGGGGCACGATTTCCGTCCTAGTTATTTACGCTTAACGGAAACGATTCAACGTTTGAATTCGAATCCGACGATTATTGCATTAACAGCGACAGCGACAACTCAAGTAGCTGCGGATATTATGCAACGATTATCGATTATACATGAAGTTAAAACTGGGTTTTCACGTGAAAATTTAGCCTTCCAAGTCGTTAAAGATCAAAATAGTGATCGTTTCTTACTCGAGTATTTAAAGGGACAGAAACAACAATCTGGTATTATTTATGCAAGTACGCGTAAAGAAGTCGAACGGTTAACGAAATTAATAAAAAAAGCTAAGATTAAAGTGGCGATGTATCACGGCGGGTTGCAAGAAGATGAACGTCGTCAGAATCAGGAAGACTTCTTGTACGATCGTGTTCAGGTAATGATTGCGACGAATGCATTTGGGATGGGAATTGATAAAAGTAATGTTCGATTTGTAATCCATGATCAGATACCTGGTAGTTTAGAAGCTTATTATCAAGAAGCCGGACGTGCTGGACGAGATGGCTTGCCAAGTGAAGCAATTTTACTTTTTAATTTAAAAGATGTTCAGATTCAACATTTTTTCATTGACCAATCTGAAATGGATGATGTTAATAAAAAACATGAGTATTTAAAATTACAAGAAATGACGCAATACGCAAACACGCAACAGTGTTTACAACAGACAATTGTGAATTATTTTGGCGATGAAGCACCAGAATGTGGCCGTTGCGGCAATTGCTTGGATACACGAGATGCACAAGATATTTCGATTGATGCCCAAAAGGTTTTATCATGTGTAAAACGGATGGGTGAACATTTTGGTAAAGGGTTAGTCGCACAAGTTTTAACAGGTTCAAAAGTCCAAAAGGTGATGCAGTTTAGATTTGATGAATTACCTACGTATGGACTGATGAAAGATCAATCGCAGAAGGAAGTTTCTGGATTGATTGATTATTTAGTTGCGTCAGGTTTTTTACAGGCTTCAAGCGGCCAATATCCGGTTCTGCAACTTGCTGCAGAAGGAGTTGGCGTCTTAAAAGGTGAAACTAAAGTTACACGTAAAATGGCTGTAAAAGTTAAACAAGCATTACCTGAAGATAATGAACTATTTGAAGAATTAAGACAATTACGTCGCGAATTAGCAGAGGAACAAGGTGTACCGCCATTTGTTATCTTCTCTGATAAAACGTTATATTCAATGTGTGAGGTTATGCCGGAAACGTTAACTGATATGTTGGATGTTAAAGGTGTTGGTGAAAGTAAATTGGAAAAATATGGTGAGTTGTTCTTAGATATATTAAACGCAGAAGATTAAATTCTTGAAGGAGAGTTCATATGACAATTTATGAGTATTGGCAAGCATTTAAAAAGGCAAATAAAATTGAACATGATAATTATGATGCATGGTCATTTGGCGTCACTAAGAAAGAAACGTTAGAATTAGGTAAATTAGTTTTAGATGGTCTTAAAACAGGGACATCGTCAGCTTATAATTTATATTTTGATGAAGAACCTTTACCAAAAGTTGGCGATTACAATGTCATTGTTGATTATAAAGATAATCCAATGGCGATTACGAAAACAATAAAAGTTTATGTGACACCATTTAACGAAGTTACAGAAGAGCATGCTTTTCTTGAAGGCGAAGGCGATAGAAATTTAGCTTATTGGCGAAGTGTTCATCAATCTTTTTTTGAAGAAGAATTAGAAAGTGTTAATAAGACATTTGATGAGACAATGCCAGTGGTTTGTGAGGAATTTGAATTAGTTTTTCCGATTGAAACAACGGAGGTTTAAGCAAATGAAAATCGAACACGTTGGTTTATGGGTAGAAAATCTTGAAGCAATGCGTGATTTTTATGTGACTAATTTTAAGGCAACTTTTGGTGTGCGTTATGACAATGGGACTAAAGGATTTTCGTCATACTTTTTGAGCTTTCCAGATGGTCAAGCAAGATTAGAAATTATGACGAGAACGGATATTACAGATCGCTATCCTGATGGATTTGGTTATGCACATTTAGCCTTTTCTGTTGAGAATCATGTGACCGTTGATCAAATGGTGATTGATTTTAAAAAATCTGGAATAGAAGTTGTTAGTGGCCCTCGGACAACAGGGGATGGCTATTATGAAGCAGTCATTTTGGACCCTGAAGGAAACAAAATTGAACTTGTAGGTTAAAAAATAAGATTGAATCACGAGAAGGTCACCCCGGAAATGGGGTGACCTTTTTGAGTTTGAAATTTAATTTGGTGCATACTGTATGAGTCGGCTATAATTAATGAAAACGGTTAAATAGAAATGGAGATAAGAACAATGAATTTTGGAATTATTGGTTACGGTAATATTGCAAAGCGATTTTATGAAAGTATTCGATATACAAAAAATGGACAAGTTACAGCAATTGGATCAAAGTCATTATTTAATGACGATGTGTTTAAAGCGAATAATCCAGATATAACCATTTATGATTCATATCAAGCTCTTTTAGGCGATGATTCGATTGATGGCGTTTATATCGCATTGCCACATATGTTGCATAAAGAGTGGTCACTAAAGGCGTTGAAGCTAAATATTCCGGTATTTTGTGAAAAACCGGCTGTACTAACAACGACAGATATGAAAGAAATTGAATTAGCTTCAAGTGAAAATCAAACCTTATTTGTTGAAGCGTTTAAAACAAAATTTAACATCGGTATGGATCATTTAAAACAAGATTTAGCTTCAATCGGACCCATCCAAACCATGTCAGCTAACTTTTGTTCTAATGCCATTCCATCTCAAAAAGCAACTTCATATTTACTTCAAAAAGGACAGGGTGGTGCTTTGAACGATATCGGTACTTATCCAATTGGTTTTGTGTTAGAAATTTTAGGTTCAGATATTTCGCATATTGAATCAAAATTAGACATGCATAATGGGATTGATGAAAAATTTTCAGCAACGATACATTTTGAAAAAGGCGCTCAGGCACTCATTGAAGGCGCAATAAATGAAGCTAAACCGCGAGTTGCGATTATTGTTGGGCAACAAGGTCGTATCGTTATTCCAATGTATAATCGAATTGAAAAATATACGATTGAATTAAATGATGGACAAAAAATTAATCGGGACTATAGTATCGTTGGAGATGATATGACGCTTGAAATTCAAGCTTTTATTAATCTAGTTGAAATTGGTGCAAAGACTTGTGAGCGACATAGCCTACAGGATACGTTTAATATTATTCAGGTTATTGAAAAAATAAGGCAAGGTGAGTAAGCCTTTAAACTAACTTTGACAGCGCTTACTATATTTGATATACTTAATTTGTCAAATAAGGGCTGTAACTGATTCGATCAGGCATTACCTATTGATAACTATTTGTTTAGTTATCAATAGGTAATTTTTTTGAAAAAAACTAGTAAAACCTCTATTTGAAATAGTTCACAGATACATAAGTTAAACAAAAAACTTTGAAGGAGTGTATTAATATGTATAAAACAGATTATCCAAAAGGGTTTAAAAAAGGTTTCTTATGGGGTGGCGCAACAGCTGCAAACCAAGTTGAAGGTGGCTGGGATTTAGATGGCAAAGGGATGACTACTGCTGAAGTTATTCGTAAATCTGAAAAAAGAACAGAAATGAATCTTGGTTCTGTCACAATGAAAGTCATTGAAGAAGCGATGGACGATAAAACCACTGACCATTATCCAAAACGTCGTGGGATTGATTTCTATCATAATTATAAAGAAGATATTAAATTATTTGCAGAAATGGGTTTTAAAACATACCGGATGTCTATGGCATGGGCACGAATTTTTCCAAATGGTAATGAAACGGAACCCAATGAAGCTGGGTTAGCATTTTATGACCGCGTTTTTGATGAGTTAGCTAAGTATGATATTGAACCTGTTGTCACATTATCGCATTATGAAATGCCACTTGATTTGACAGTTAAACAAAATGGGTGGGTAAGCCGTGACACAATTGCTAGTTTTACACATTACACGGACGTTGTACTTAACCGTTTTAAAGATAAGGTTAAATATTGGTTAACGTTTAACGAAATTAATGTTAGCTCATTTGGTTTCATGGAAACGGGTGCTGTTGACAGTGAATTAACACAGAGAGAACAATTACAAATTCGGTATCAAGCTGTTCATCACCAATTTATCGCAAGTGCTTTGGTAGTTGAACAAGCACGGAAAATTAATCCTGATTTTGTGGTAGGTTGTATGCTTGCTAGAATGCAAACTTATCCATCAACGCCTAATCCAGCAGATGTTCGTGCCGCTCAAGAAAATGATAATTTAAACTTGTTCTTCACCGATGTTCAAGTCCGCGGCGAATACCCTGAATACATGAACCGCTATTTCAAAGAAAATGATGTTCATATTGTGATGGAGCCAGGGGATGAAGCTATTCTTAAAATGGGCAAAGTTGCGTTCCTTAGTTTTAGTTATTATATGTCAACGGTCACTTCAGCTGGCAAAACGGGTGATACATCGTTAGGAAATATGATTAATGGTGAAAAAAATCCTTACTTAGAAACAAGTGACTGGGGTTGGCAAATTGATCCCATTGGATTAAGAATCACATTGAATGCAATGTGGGATCGTTACCGTGTGCCACTATTTATTGTTGAAAATGGAATTGGGGCCCTAGATAAGTTAGGCGATGATGGCAAAGTTCATGATGACTATCGCATTAAGTATCTTGAAGAACATATCATTCAAATGAAAGAAGCTGTTATGGATGGTGTTGATTTAATGGGGTACACAATGTGGGGCTGCATTGATTTAATTAGCGCATCAACTTCAGAAATGAGTAAACGTTATGGGTTCATTTATGTTGATCAAGATGACGATGGAAATGGCTCATTGAAACGTTACAAGAAAGATAGTTTTGATTGGTATAAACAAGTTATTGAGACAAATGCTAGTGATATATAAAGGGAGATAATATGATGAATTTAGATGAAATAAAGAATGGGTTAGTTGTTTCTTGTCAGGCACTAGAAGGTGAACCATTATTTAGTTCATTTATCATGGGGAGAATGGCCCTTGCAGCTGAGATGGGTGGTGCTGTGGGGATACGAGCAAATTCAGTTTCTGATATTGTAGAAATTAAAAAACAAGTAAAATTACCGTTGATTGGCATAATCAAACGAGATTATGCAGATTCAGAAGTCTATATTACAGCAACGATGAAAGAAGTAGATGAATTACTGGAAACTGACGCTGAGATTATTGCATTAGATGCAACGGTTAGACAACGGCCTCATAATGAAAAGGTAACTGATTTAGTCAATAAAATTCATGAAGGAAATAGATTAGCCATGGCAGATATTTCTAATTATGAAGAAGGCGTTATGGCTGAAAAAAATGGATTTGATATGGTTTCTACAACGATGTCAGGATATACAGAATATACGGACGAAAGGGATAGCCCAGATTTTGATTTACTAGAAAAGTTAATTAAAAATCTTAAAATCCCTGTTATTATGGAGGGTCATACAACGACTCCAGAAGAAGTTAAGAGAGCATTTGATATTGGCGCATTTTCGGCAGTTGTCGGTGGCGTTATTACAAGACCTAAACAAATAACACAACTATTTGTTGATAAAATAAGTTAAATAAATCTTCTAATGATTGATGAACAGCGAATATGCTGTGAATTGTTATTAGAAGATTTTTCTGTAATAATAGGGTTAAAATTTACTCTAATTAAAATTAATCCAATTCAATTAATGTTAATAAAATAGCTTTATTTTACTGTGTTTATAGAAAATAAATTTCTATTTAACAAATCATGACATAAGTGGTATTCTTATAACATGATAAAAACTGAGAGAGAAAAGATGTCAGATGGTGAACCGTATGAGCAGTTGGATCCTGAACTAGTTGAACGACGAGAACTGATTCGGAGAAAACTGCGGACAATTAACCAGCTTGACGATAATAAGCAACAAAATACAAATATTAAAGCATTATTGGCTGATTCCGGTGAAGACTTTTGGGCCGAAACGGGAATCGAATTTGATTATGGATTTAATATTCATATCGGAAATCACTTTTATGCGAACTACCATTTAACGATGTTGGACACTTGTCCAATCACAATTGGTGATCATTGTTACATTGGACCAGACGTTGGATTTTACACGCCAGTACACCCCTTATCTGCAAAATTACGTGATGCGGATGTTGAAATGGGTAAACCAATTACGGTTGGTGATAGTGTCTGGATGGGTGGACACGTCACGATTTTACCAGGAGTTACGATTGGTAATCGAGTCGTTGTCGGCGCTGGATCTGTGGTCACAAAATCGTTTGGTGATGATCTCGTAATTGCGGGTAACCCGGCACGAATTATTCGTTATCTAGATGATAACGGTGACGTGAGTCCAGGTAAGTGATTCGATAGAATATTATAATTTACGTTATGAGTATTTGTATAAGATAGCAAAGCTAACAAGCACGCTGTGCAGATATCCCTAGTGGAGAAACTGTATCAGTGTGCTTTTTTTGTGCAATTAAAAGCAGAATTATCGGAGTGAGTACGGCGATGAATTAAAGATCGTGCTCTAAAATTTAGGAGGAAATTTTTATTTTAGAAAAACAGAATATCGACAAAAAAATGTTTTTACCGACTGTGGCATTATTTATTTTAGTATCAGTTGGATTATTACTCGGTGGGTCTGGTTTGAAGGCAGAATTAGGTTCAATAATGGATGCTATTACGGCCCACTTGAGTTGGGCTTACCTTGGTATCTATATTCTCAATTTTGTTTTCTTTTTATATATTGCATTAAGCCATTATGGCAAAATTACATTGGGTAATAAAGGCGAAAAGCCGGCATACAGTGATTTTAAATGGGGTAGTATGGTATTTGCGACGGCCATTGATGCCAGTATTTTAATGCTTAGCATGGTTGATCCACTTCGCTACGTGCAACAACCTTTGTTTGGTGCTAAAGCGATGTCTCCTGCTAATTATCAAAATGCTCACATGTTAGGTCAATTTGATTGGGGTCCAATGGCGTGGATGATGTTTGCATCTTCAGCTGTAATTATTTCATACGTTATGTACGTTAAAAAAGCGAAAGTTATGTGTGTTAGTGATGTGATTCCTATGTTAAAAGGGGATCAGCCTTATAAAAAAATCTTACGAAAAATAATTGATTTTCTTGTCGTTTTCGGTATTATGGGCGGTGTTGGTTCATCAGTTGGGATGGAAATACCTGTATTATCAAAAATTATCGCAACATTAACGGGAGTCCAAGATACAATACTTTTAAAATTAGCATTATTTGTTGTCCTGTTCAGCATTTTCACGTTAACCATGTTTAAAGGAATTAAGGGTGGGATTGATCGATTGAGTTCAGCTCATATTTGGACAGCCATTGGCTTTTTGTTAATTGTTCTGTTAGTTGGACCAACGGTTTATATTTTGAAGTCAGAAGGTAACAGTCTTGTACTGATGGTTACTCAGTTTGTAGCAATGAGTACAGGGACAGCTTCAGGATTAGGTCATGCGATTGACCCTGTTAAATCGGAAACTATTTTCTATTGGGGTTGGTGGTTAACTTTCATGCCATTCATGGGCTTATTCATTGCTAGAATTTCGCGTGGACGAACGATTCGTCAGGTGATATTAGGGATGCTTGCGTATGGTGCTTTAGGATGTATGAGTTTCTACGCAATCTTAGGTGGTTATTCACTCTATTTACAACAAAGTGGAGCTGCTGATTTAATTCATACACTGAATGTATATGGTCAAGCTGCAGCAATTGCACAAGTTATTTCAACATTGCCATTTAAATACGTAATGTTAGTTATCTATGCGATTTCATGTTTTATCTTCTTAGCAACGACGATTTCATCATCTGCATTTATCGTGTCGTCGTTTACTAGTACAAAACTCAAACCGACAGAGCAACCAAGTTTGTTTAACCGCTTGGTTTGGATGGGAATTTTCATGTTATTCTCATTTGGTATCGTCTTCGTTGGTGGTTTTAAAACAATCCAAGCTATCTGTTTATTAGCTGGGTTCCCATTAATTTTTGTGTCACTGTTATTGATTATTTCAACGTGGCAGTACTTAGCCGAAGATCGTTCAACGGAAAGTGCTCATGATTCATTGGTTAAAATTTTTGGAAAATTAAAGAAGAACTTAGTTTCTTATCAACATGTGATACATGATAGTAATAATTAAATATAAAGAGGCCACTCCGTTATTATGGAGTGGCTTTTTAGTACCCATTTTTAGTATTATGTTATAACCTACGCTGTTCCCAATTAAAAAGAGACGTAAGTCTTACCTTAGAGCCTTCTAAATCTATCAATATTAAAATCTAAATATTTGAAAAATATGAAATAAAAACATATGATAATATAGATAATAAATTGATACAGACTAATAAAAACCATAACTAAATAAAAGAGGGTAACTAAATGAACTTTGAAGATGATATTCCAACAATTACGACTACGGAACTTGACCTATTATTAGCACAAAAGCCACAGATTATTGATGTTCGAGAAGATGACGAGTTTGCTGAAGGCCATATTCCTGGGTCAATTAATATTCCGTTAGATGAAGTTGACGATTATGAATTAACAGGTAAAGCATATATTATTTGTCGATCAGGACGTCGTAGTGCACAAGCTGCAGATATCCTATTTGAAAAAGGTTATGATGTTGTTGATGTATATGGCGGAATGCTTAGCTGGCAAGGTTCAACAGTTACAGGTAGTTAAACGTTTTCAGTGATAACATATTTTTATTAAAATCGGGGACGTATTACTTGTGTATACGCCTCTTTTTACATTATAATAAGTCAAATAAACATTTATGTATTAGAAATCAATAATTTTTTGCTTTATTTTGGGTGGGAACTAAGGCGATCTATAACTAGGAGGGTCAAAATGATTGAGTTAAGTGGGACTTTCAACAAATTAAATCAGTTGTTGAGCTTGTATGGGAAACAAGATGGACTAATGAACATTAAACAATTGGGGACAATTGATACTTATTATCTAAATGCGATCGAACAGTTGAACAGTCCAACAATTGGACGCGTTTCAAAATTGTTGAATCAATCAACGCCAAATACGAATTACCATTTGAAAAAATTAATCACATTAGGATTAGTGGAAAAAAAGGCTGATATAACAGATAAACGAGTTGTTCACTTATCTGTTACGGATAAGTATAAAGGTCTAACAACTTTTAATAGTGACTTTTGGAATCAATTGGAAAGTAAATTGGAAACGCAAGTTACAGGGCAGGATCTTGCAACGTTCAGACGCGTTTTAAAAGAGACAATTAGTCAGATTGAATCGATGGAATAAGTTAAATAAATAGAAATTATTTAAGAAAATGGCGTACTTAATTAATGAGCATGCAGTATAATTGAATACATCGATACCTAGTAAGAACGATAATTGCATCGTTCTTTTTATTTTCGGTAAAGATGATTTAACGCTTGCGATATAAATTTTAATGAGGTATGATAAGTAAATGGAAACGAACAGATGTTCTACTATTGAGAGGATGGTTACTAACTATGGCTAACAGAAGTATTGCAACCGGAGACGGCAAAAGAAAAGACGGTAAAGAACGCGAAGCAGCACTAGAAAAAGCGTTATCAGCAATTACAAAAGAATTCGGACAAGGTGCCATCATGAAGATGGGGGACAAAGCTGACACGAAGATTGATGTTACTTCAACTGGGATTTTATCATTGGATTACGCATTGGGAGTTGGTGGTTTTCCTAAAGGCCGTATTGTTGAAATATACGGACCAGAAAGTTCTGGTAAAACAACAATTGCACTTCATGCAACAGCAGAAGTCCAAAAAAATGGTGGTACAGTTGCTTATATCGATGCTGAAAATGCCATGGATCCCGCATATGCAACAGCATTAGGTGTTGATATTGATGGATTACTATTATCACAGCCAGATACTGGTGAACAAGGATTAGAAATTGCAGATGCTTTGGTATCCAGTGGTGCCGTTGATCTTGTCGTTATCGATTCAGTTGCAGCTTTAGTTCCTCGTGCAGAAATTGAAGGCGAAATGGGTGACGCTCATGTTGGGTTACAAGCTCGTATGATGTCACAAGCTCTCCGTAAATTGGCTGGTTCAATCAACAAAACAAGAACAACTGTTATTTTTATTAATCAATTACGTGAAAAAGTTGGTGTCATGTTCGGTAGCCCTGAAACAACACCAGGTGGCCGTGCCTTAAAATTCTACGCAACAATTCGCTTAGATGTTCGTCGCCGTGGACAAATTAAAGATGGTACGGATGTCATTGGTAATGAAACAACTATTAAAGTTGTTAAAAACAAGGTAGCACCACCATTTAAGATTGCTGAATTAAATATGATGTACGGGTCAGGTATCTCAGCTACTGCTGATATCTTAGATCTTGCTGTTGAAAATGGTATTGCTGAAAAAGCTGGGTCATGGTTCTCATACCATGGCGAACGTTTAGGTCAAGGTAAACCAAATGTCGTTAATATTTTGGAACAAAAACCTGATATGTTACATGATATGGACCAAGAAGTTCGTGCAAAATTATTTGCACCCGATGAAGAACCTGCTAAAGAAGTTAAGGAAGAATCAGCAGCACCAAAGAAAACAACTAAAAAAGTTAAAAAAGCTGACGATGCTCCAGTGTTAGATTCAAAAATCGAAACATTAGATTTACCAGAAGCTTAATAAAAAAAATAGTAAAGTGAACCTCCAGTATTGGACCAATCCAATACTGGAGGTTTTTTTATAATTAATCAAACAAAAAAGGTAGAAGAAGTATAGTAAGTAGAAGTTATCTACTTATATACTTCTTCTACCTTCTCCATTAGTCATTTGGCTTAATGATATTGCATGAATATCATTAATTTTAACGGTGATATGATTGATAATTATATTATCTTCATACCAGCCATTAATGAGTCCCTGTATAGGTTCTAAAAGTGTATCATCCAAATTTTTATTAGTGAGATCAACAGTGACAGGGGTGGATTTAATGATTGCCAAATTGATTACTTCTGCAATTTTAGTATCATTCATCTTAATGTCATGTGTTAATTTCTGTTTTCGTGTCTCTTCGTTTAATTTTTTTGTTCGAGCCGATGTATGGTCGCTTAAATAGAATCCTTGCCATTTCATCATACCGCGATCGTGATAATCATATTTTAAAAATTGATTTATCAAATTTGCATCAACATCAGTTGTTTTACTCATAGGTATTACCCCCAGCATGGCCACCGACTAACCCAGCGCGATAAATAGCTGTTGCACCTTCAGACTTACTGGAAAGTTTTACGATCGATTTAAAACCATATTTTTTTCGTATGATGTCAATGGTATTGTCCAAGTTGTGATTCTTTTGTTCCGTATTATTAGTGTCAAACATGTCTAATTGTTGACTATTATCGTCAACTAATTTGCCACACGAAATACTAATATGTCTTAGAGCTTCATGACGCCATTTTTTTCGAAATAGGTCGATGGCATATTTTGTGATTTGGGCATTACTATTTGTTGAATCAATTTTTAATGAACTACCAAAGCCTGAATATCTTTTTCCAGAATCTGTCGTTTCGGCTAAAGAAAATCCAATGCCTAAATTAATGACAGTAGCCACTTTGTGATGAGAACGTAATCGTGCTGCTACTTGTTCTGCAATTTCACGAATAACGACTTCAATTTCAGATTGGATAACATAGTCTTTTGGTAAGACTTGGCTATTACCATAGGATTTTTCCTTGGGGGTATATTTATCATGAATGATTGAACGATCAATTCCCCAAGAAAACGCAAATAATTGGCTACCAATTACGCCAAATTTGTTTTTTAATTCATATGGGTTGAAGTGAGCTAAATCGTTCATTGAATTGATATGATTTTTTTGTAATTTTTCGGCAGTTTTAGATCCAATTGACCAGATATCGTCAAGTTGTGTTATTGGCCATAACTTATCGGGGACGTCTTCATAATGCCATTCAGCAATTAAACTATGGTTATGTTTTGCTTCAATATCCAGAGCTAATTTAGCAAGAAGTGGATTATCACCAATACCAACGGTTGTATAAATTCCTGTTTCCCCTTTGACCGCAAGTTGAATTTTACGAGCAACTTCATAGGGACTATTTCCGAAAAGTTTCCAACTAGTCGTCATATCAATAATTGACTCATCGATAGAGTATGGGTGAATATCGTCATTTGAGGCAAATTGTTGAAATAGCTTATTGATTTTTAAGTTCTCTTCTATGTAAAGATTCATTCTGGGTTGGGCAACAACTAAACGTTTATCATGAATTGGAACATCAGTAGCTCGTGATACGTTTGTGATACCAAATATTTTCTTAGCCATAGGGCTAGCAGCTAGTACTAACCCGCTACCTGTATTCTTTGCTGTAGACATAACAACGAGAATAGAGCGTAATGGATTAAGACCGCGTGCAACTGATTCGACAGAAGCATAGAAAGATTTTGAATCAATCATAAAGATGACTTTTCTAGGTTCGTTACTATAATTGTACATTCGAGGAAACCTCCTTAACATATATCCAATTATACGAACATACGTTTCTTTAGTCAATGATATTTAGTCAAGCGGTGCTATAAATAATAAAAAGAATAACTTATACCTTTATATTTAAGGTATAAGTTATTCTCTTATTAGATAGAAGGATCAATTAAAACGTCAATTAATTTTGCTTGTGTAGGCGTTAAAATATGACTTGTACGATAAACGAGTGACATTAAAAATTTAGGTTGATCTAATTCCGATAAGGGGAGTGAGACTAAATCATCTGCAGCATCCAATGCTAGTTCTGTTAAAAAACCAATACCAACATTTTCGGTAACCATTTTTTTAATAATCTGACTGTCACTTGTTGTATAGATAATCTTTGGTTTGAAATGATTTTTTGTTGTTAACTCTTTAAAAGCGATTGGATGAACAAAACCCTCATTTTGCATAATAAATTTTTCATTTCGAAGTTCAGAAAATTTAACGGATTCTCTTGAAGCAAGTGGATGATGTTTGCTAACGATAATCTTGAAGTGTTTAGATGCAAAATTTCTGGCAATTAAGCGGTCATCTTCTATTGGTTTAACGGAACCTAATAAAGCCATATCTAATGATCCGTTTATTAACTGAAGAAGTAGGGCTTGGGAACCGTTCTCAACTGTATCTAGATGATTAATCAGACCTGAATTAAATAAATTGCTGACAATTTGCGGAAAATAGTACGTTCCTATAATAGGTGGTAATCCAAATCGAACGTGCTCATTTTTAAGTTGGTTAATTTCTTGGTTAGCAATTGTTAATTCTTTGAGAATAATATTAACATGTTCAGCGAATTGTTCACCACTTGGTGTAAAAGAAACTTGATGATGTGATTGATCACGAATAATCAGATTTGTGTCTAATTCAGTTTCTAAGCGTTTCATTGCAGTTGTGATTGTTGGTTGACTAACTGAAAAAAAATGAGCAACTTTTGAAAAATTTCTCAAATTAATTATTTGTTGATAATATTCTAAATCTCGAATGTTCATTATAATCTCCTCTAAATCAACGTTTATAATCCTCATATAAATAATATTTATAGTATAACACATGTTTGACTATAATTTTTAAAGGGGTGTATTCTTGCTCTTGTAAGTTAAAGAGAAAATAAAATATAAAAAAATAATGGAGGAATTAATGATGACAAAAGCACAAGATATGTTAAATAACCCATTTGTAAATAAAGGTACAGCATTTACAATGGAAGAACGTCGTGAATTAGGACTTATTGGTATGTTACCAGCTAAAGTTCAAACAATTGAAGAACAAGCAACACAAAACTACGCACAATATTTAAGTAAAGAAACTGGTCTTGAAAAACGCCATTTCTTAATGGAATTATTCAATGAAAACCGTACACTATTTTTCTACTTAATGGGACAACATGTGGCTGAATTTATGCCAGTTGTTTATGATCCAGTTGTTGCTGATTCAATCGAAGAATACAACGAAATTTATGTAAATCCACAAAACGCTGCATTCTTATCAATTGATCATCCAGAAGATATCGAAGCAACATTAAAAAATGCTGCTGCAGGACGTGACATTCGTTTAGTCGTTGTGACAGATGCTGAAGGTATTTTAGGTATGGGCGATTGGGGTGTCAACGGTGTTGATATCGCAATTGGTAAATTAATGGTTTATACAGCTGCTGCTGGAATTGATCCTTCACAAGTTTTACCAGTTTCTATTGATGCTGGAACAAATAATGAAACATTATTGAATGATCCATTATACCTTGGTAACAAACATGAACGTGTAACTGGTGACAAATACTATGACTTCGTTGATGGCTTTGTCCAAAGTACAAAGAACTTGTTCCCAGAATTGTTATTACATTGGGAAGATTTTGGCCGTTCAAATGCTGCTAATATTCTTGAAAAATATCAAAACGAAATCACAACATTTAATGATGATATCCAAGGTACAGGGATTGTTGTTTTAGCTGGTATCTTAGGTGCTCTAAGTATCACTAAAGGTTCAATTGTTGACCAAACAGTTATTACTTATGGTGCTGGTACTGCTGGTGTCGGAATTGCTAACCAAATTATGGACGAAATGAAACGCGCTGGTGTTTCAGAAGAAGATGCTCGCAAACGTTTCTTCTTAGTTGATAAACAAGGATTGTTATTTGATGATACAGAAGACTTAACACCTGGCCAAAAAGAATTTACGCATAAACGTTCAGAATTTGCTAATGCTGATGAATTAACTTCTTTAGAAGCTGTTGTTAAAGCTGTTCAACCAACTGTTATGATTGGTACATCTACACAACCTGGTACATTTACAAAAGAAATTGTTCAAGACATGGCTTCACATGTTGAACGTCCAATCATCTTCCCATTATCAAACCCTACAAAATTAGCAGAAGCTAAGGCTGAAGATTTGATTGCATGGACTGATGGTAAAGCTTTAGTTGCTACTGGTATTCCAGCTGATAATGTTGATTACAAAGGTGTTACTTACCAAATTGGTCAAGCAAACAACGCACTTATGTACCCAGGTCTTGGATTTGGGATTATCGCTTCAACATCTTCAAGAGTTAATGGCGAAATCTTATCACAAGCTAGTCATGCTTTAGGTGGAATCGTTGATACTACAGCCGTTGGTGCTGCCGTATTACCACCAGTAACACATTTAGCAGAATTCTCACAAACAATTGCTGAAGTAGTTGCCCAAAGTGTTGTTGACCAAAAATTAAACAAAGAAGCAATTACAGATGTTAAAAAGGCTGTCTCAGATATGAAATGGACACCTAAATACTAAAAAAAGCGTAGAGAGAAGGACAATTAATTATGGTATTTTTCCAATCAATTCAAAGTGTTCTAGTTGTTGTTTTGATGATGGTACTTGGATACATTTTACAAGTTAAAGGTTGGTTCGCTGATTCATTTGGTGGCAATATCTCATCATTAATTACAAAAATTGCTTTACCAGCTTCAATTTTCGTTTCTGTTTTAAAATATTTAAAACGTGATCAATTAGCTGCATTGTCAGGTAGTTTACTCTACCCAGCAATTGCTGTTATTATCGGTTACTTAATTGCATGGGCACTTGTTCATATCTTGAACATCAAACCTGGTCGTCGTGGTATCTTCATGAATGCCGTTGTTAATGCAAATACAATTTTCATTGGTTTACCTTTAAATATTGCGTTGTTTGGCGATAAGAGTATCTCATATTTCCTTGTTTACTATATTATTAATACAGTTTCAACATGGGCATTTGGTGTTTTCTTAATTTCAAATGATGATCCAACAAAAGACAAATCAGATAAAACGAAAAAGAAAATTAACTGGGCTAAAGTAATCCCAATGCCACTTGTTGGGTTCATCGTTGCATTAATCTTCTTGGTTCTTGCAATTCCAGTTCCTGATTTTATTAGCCAAACATTAGGTTATGTTGGTGGATTAGTTACACCATTATCATTAATCTATATTGGTATTGTGTTAGCTAAAGCCGGTTTGAAGAGTATCAGATTTGATCGTGATACAGTCGTTGCATTACTTGGACGTTTTATTTTATCACCAATCATTTTAATCGCTGTTATTCTTTTAGGTACACATTTAACTGGTGCAGATTTAGCACCATTATTACAAAAAACTTTGATTGTTCAATCAGCTACACCAATGTTAGCCGTATTACCAATCTTAGCTAATGAAGCACATGGAGACGTTAAATACGCAACAAACATTGTTACAACAAGTACAATCTTGTTCATCATTGTTGTTCCTGTTTTAACGACCCTTATCTCATTCATGTAATATAAAATTTATTTAAAATAGAACGTCACTGATTACCTCTATAATTAGTGACGTTCTATTTTTTTGCATATTAAATGGTAACAATCGTTAAATCGGTTATAATAAGGGAACGGAAGTGAAATGATTAAATTTGTAGGAGTAAGTAGATGAAAACTAATAATAAAACATATCATATGAGTATTTTGGCGTTATTTATTTCAATCATTATTGTTCAAAATTTTGTGCCATTATTTGGTTACATCCCTGTTGGCCCCTTAAGCATCACAACCATTCATATCACGGTGATTGTTGCTGCTTTAGTGTTTGGCTGGAAAGATGGTGCATTTATCGGTGGTGTCTGGGGATTAATCACATTTATCAGGGCGTTTGTGTCGCCAACTAGTCCACTTGCACCCATTGTTTTTACAAATCCACTTATAGCAATTGTGCCAAGAATTTTAATTGGAATTGTGACAGCAGTCATTTTTTACTTTTTATATAAATGGTGGAAAAACAAAACGTTAGCCATGATTATTGCCTCTGTTTTTGGTTCATTGGTTAATACGGTTTTAGTTTTAGGCCTTATCTATCTTTTATATCATGGGCAAGCAGCTAATTTTTATAAAGTTGATATGGCACAATTATTACCATATATTATGGGACTAGTTGTCACAAACGGTATTCCAGAGATGATTTTAGCAGGGATTGTTGCGCCATTGATAGCAAGACCTTTACAAAAAATAGTTCGGAAAAGTTAGAGAACAAAATACACGATGCTAATAGGTAAAAATAAAAAAGTTATTAACAACGAATGATATTTCGCTGTTAATAACTTTTTTTAGTTGAATTTAGAAATAATTTTAGAATCTAATGTTCCATTTTCTAGTGCAATTAATGCGTCGATTATAGGCATATGATGAATTTCAGTATCATCTGCTAGCAGACTACTAGGAATAAAAAAGGTTGTTGAATAGTGATCACCTGCTAGATAATCACCATCAATTGTCTGACCTAAGATACAAACGTCATCCCAGTTCAAAGAGATAGTATCAGGTGTTTTCAAGAAGTTCATTGTTTCTAAAAATTGTGTTTGAAGTGAGCTGCCAGGAAATTGTAAATAGCCATCATTTGTCTGACGGATATTTGAATTAAGTAATAATTGTTGTAGCGTTTGTGGTGCTGAATCTATCAGTTGACTTTTTAATTCTGTGAACATGAATAACACACTCCTTTGAATTAACGTTTATTCAAAATAGTAACATTAAATTTAATATTGCCCCAAGAAGTTGTACTTTTACCTTGCATTTGAATTGCTTTAGGGAAAAGTGACTTACCAGAAAAAATTGGTGTTACCTGATAACGGACATGATCTCCTTTATCAACTGCTGCACGAACTGCGTTTTCATACTTGGTCATGTAGGGTGTGTTAACAGGGTTTTGATATAATGTTGCTAAATTTTCTTTTTTATCACCACTACCACCAAGTTGTCGACCGATTAAATGTCCACGGGAATGAAAATAAGGTGACAGCCCTGACACAAAACCAGTTGGTCGAATTGAAGAATCTGCTGATGACCCTCTAGATTCTAAAGCTTTAACTAAAAGAGCATTGGCCTGAGTAGCACGGCCAAGAGAGTCAAGAGCGCCGTATTTTATCCAACCATTGGCATTATCTGCAAGATCACTTTTTGAAAAGGTTGGCGCACCATTATCCACAATTCCATTAATGGCCTTGCTACTATTAATAGAACTAGTATTTGCTGTTCCTGTCCCATTTTTAACATTGACTGAAGTTGAATTGCCATTTGTTTGTAGCAAATCTTTTACAGTACTAGGTAATTTTCCGCTGAAAAGGGAGACAACTAAAATGACAGCAAGTCCAATTAGATAATTACGTGTTCGATTCTGAATATAACGTTTCTTTCGTTTCATAAAATTAACTCCAACTCTTTTTCTTTTAGTGTAGCATGGAATTAAAAAAAGTTATCAACAATTTCTAGTGATAACTTTTCAGATGAAGCTTATTTTTCAAAAGGATATTTAAAGCCCCATTGTTCACGAGCTTGTGTCATTATTGACATAACATCTGTTGTTTTTTCTAAGAATGGTTTAGGATTTAAATTACCCAAAACCATATCTTGAACATCTTTAATTTCATAATTCATGGCTTGTTTTGTATGGCCGGCAGTGATTTCTGTAGCTGTTCCATCAGATAATACAAGAGCAGCTTTATTAGCTCGAGGATAATCGTAAACAGTAAAGTAACCACCTTCATAAGCAATAATACCCATTTTAGGCATTTTAGCTCTGAATGTTAAGGCAACAGTTGCGAGTTCATTATTGGCATTTTGTAAACTAATCGTTTCAGATTCGTCAACACCTGATTCGAATAAATTCATTGCTGAACCTGTGATTTCTGGTGTGGCTGTCATGAATTGACGGACAAAGGCTAATGCATAAACACCGATATCTAATAATGCGCCACCAGCTAAATCAGGATTGAAGAAACGATTTGTTGGATCAGGATCTTTAAAACTACCAAATGAGGCTTGGACCATTTTTAGTTTGCCTAATTTTTTTTCTTCAGCTACTTCAATAATTTTTTTATAAAGTGGCATATGATAAATAGTCATTGCTTCTTGTAAAATCAAGCCTTTTTCTTCAGCTAAATCAGTTGCTTGTTTAAGTTCATCACTAGTCATGGTGATTGCTTTTTCACTTAAGACGTGCTTGCCAGCTTTAAGTGCAGCCAAGATTGTGTCGATATGGTAGTTGTGAGGTGTCGCAATGTAAACGATGTCAATTTCATCATCAGCTAATAAGTCTTCATAGTTACCATAGGCATGTGGAATATTAAATTCGTTAGCAAAAGTTTGCGCTTTTTCTAAGTTTCTTGAGCCAGCGGCATAGATTTCACCAAATGGTTGATCAAAGTAAGTTGTAAAGCTGTGAGCGATGTTACCAAGTCCAATAATTCCCCAATTTAAATTTTTTGTCATTATGTTCTCCTGTCTCATTTAAGATAGCTCAAGCTTAACAGAAATTTAATAAAAAGAGAAAAAATACGATGGTAATAGATATAGAATTAGGGTAAAATAAGTGAAACAATTAAATGTATAGGGACGGGTGTACTAATGAAAAAGAAAAATGGTCGGGGGATTTTTGTAAAGAACGGTAAAATTCAAGTTGCGAATATTGTTGTTTTAATTTTAATTCTTGGTATTATTACAGTCGTTGTTTCAATGAACGTTCATAAAAAGAATGTTGCTCGAGATGAATCTATTGCGACGTCATTATCAACCTCAAAAATTGAAGCAAGTGAATCAGCAAAAAAAGCAGCAGCAGAAGCTAAAAAACAAGCATTTATTAAGAAAGTAGCACCTGAAGCACAAAAAATGCAAAAAAAATATAAAGTCTTTTCTAGTATTACAATTGCACAAGCTATCTTAGAATCTGATTGGGGAACGAGTTCTTTAGCTAAAGACTACAATAACCTATTTGGAATTAAAGGAACGGGCGCACGTGCAAAAGATTTCAAAACTAAAGAACAAGAAAAAGATGGCACATGGAAGACGGTTACGGCTAAATTTATCGTCTTCAAAGATTGGGACGAAGCAATTATGTCTCATTCGAAATTATTAGCTAATGGAAATACATGGAATAAAACACAATTTGCTGACGTTCTTTCTGCAGCAACTTACGAAGATGCAGCAGCAGCTTTAGTAGTTGATGGGTACGCAACAGATAATGATTATAGTACAAAATTAACAGATATCATTAAACAATATCATTTAGATAAATATGATAAATAAACGGGATTAATGTCAAGTATAATAACGATAAATGAGTAGATTCAAATTGAAATTACCCTTATATTATGTTATTCTTAAGTCATTCAAAACCGGAATGTAGCTTTTTTACTTATACCGAAGTGAAAAAGCTATTTTTATACCCAAAAAAATATAAATAGCAAGAGGAGCGTACCCCACGTGAAACTTTTAGAAGACAGAATTATGCAAGATGGTATTGTATTACCAGGAGATGTATTGAAGGTCGATCAATTTTTAAATCACCAAGTTGATCCTGATTTAATGTTAGCAATGGGTGTGGAATTTGCTGAATTATTCAAAAATGAAAAAATTACTAAAATTTTAACAGTTGAATCATCAGGTATTGCCCCAGCAGTATTCGTTGGGTTACAATTTCATGTTCCTGTTGTCTTCGCACGTAAAAATAAGAGCGTTACGATGCAAAATGATTTATATTCTGCTTCTGTTTACTCGTACACAAAGAAAGTTGAAAATACAATTGCCGTTGCCAACAAGTTTTTAGGTGAAAACGATCGTGTTTTAATCATTGATGACTTCTTGGCAAATGGCCAAGCAGCTGAAGGACTCTTCCAAATTTGTGACGAAGCTAAGGCAGAAATTGCTGGAATTGGAATTGTAATTGAAAAATCATTCCAAAAAGGTGCCGAATTAATTCATGAACGTGGCGTACGTTTAGAATCACTTGCTAAAATTTCATCATTTGATGGTGATCAAGTTCATTTTGAAGATTAAATTAACGAAAAGAGCGCAAAATGTGCTCTTTTTTATTTTCTTATAAAATTGTTAAATTATGGTTGTTAAAACTTGATTGCCCCGCGGGATAACAGTATGATTAAGGGTATAAAGCAAAAGTAGAAAGTAGTGAATATATAGTGGAAAAAAAAGTTATCTTTCCTGGAAGTACATTGGGAATAATCGGAGATAGTCCAACGGGTGCAATGTTGGCTATGGCTGCAAGAAATTTAGGGTTTAAAATCGCAGCATACAGTCAAAATGAAGTTAGTGAGACACTTCAATTAGCAGATTATTCTGTTGTAGGTAAGATGAATGATAAGGATAAATTGAAAGAATTCGCTGAACGAACAGATATTGTGACGTATGAATCTGAACACGTTAATTCAGAAGTGATTGAATATATTTCAAAATATACTTATGTGCCACAAAAGTATAATGCATTAGAAATTATGCAAGACCGCTTGTTGGAAAGAGCTTTTTTTGAACAATTAAATATTAATATTCCACCTTTTGAAACAATTGTATCATTAGAAGATGTGTATAATTCTGTACTTTCAATTGGGTATCCCAGCGTTTTAAAACCAATCCAAAAAGGGTTTGGTAAAAGTTACCAGAGTGTTCTCAATACGCAAACTGATATTTCAGATGCGGCGTACTTGGTTGAACGTGGCACCTATATTTTAGAATCATGGATTCCTTATGAACAAGAAATCTCAATGGTTCTTATCAAAAATGGTAAGGAAATTAATTTTTTCCCAGCTGTTGAAAATAAATATCGTGATCATCGATTACACGAATCAATCGTACCAGCTAACTTAGATACAGAAATTTCTGCTGAAATGCATAAAATTGCCATTAAAGTTGCGGAAAATCTAGACTACACTGGCGCATTAGAAATTGGCTACTTTGTAACTAAATCAGGTGCAATTTATGTTAAACGTGTCGTGCCCGCTATGCATCAATCAGGGTATGTTTTTGATAAAGCAACAAACGTTAGCATGTATGAACAGCATTTACGTGCCATTTGTGGATTGCCACTATCAAAAGTGAAATTCCTTGCACCAACTGTTATGGTGTCATTAAAAGAAGAAGAACGTGCCGATTTAAAGACACAGTGGGTTCTTAAAAATAATTGGTATTACCATTTTTATCGTTACCCTGAAAATCATAAATTAGATCGTGCTGGGCATATTTTGGTTCAGTCAGATTCAGTTCGTGAAGCATTGAATCAAATTGAAGATACAGGCATTTGGGATAAAAAAGAAACAACAAATTAAATGAAATTAGAAGGATGAATCGTTTTGAATCGGTTCGTCTTTTTTTATGAACAAGTTGAGACATATATTCATAAAAATTAAAGAAGTTAAGGCGTTTTTTTGCTATAATAAATAATGACTGATTTATAGAGAGGATTGATTAATTTGACTACTGAAAGCTTATTGAACGGAATGAATAACAAACAAAAAGAAGCTGTCCTAAAAACAGAGGGACCACTCTTAATTATGGCTGGAGCTGGAAGTGGTAAAACGCGAGTATTAACGCATCGCGTTGCTTACTTAATTGAAGAAAAAGGTATCAATCCATGGAACGTATTAGCAATCACATTTACAAATAAAGCATCAAAAGAGATGCGCGAACGTGTTAATAAATTACTTAACAAAGGGGCAGAAGATGTTTGGGTTTCAACATTCCATGCACTTTGTGTTCGTATTTTGCGACGTGATATTGACCAAATTGGTTATAATCGTGCATTTACAATTGCCGACCCAGGTGAACAAAAGACTTTAGTAAAACGTATTTTAAAAGAACAAAATATTGATCCACAAAAATTTGACCCAAGAACCGTTTTAGGAGCAATTTCAAATGCAAAAAATGATTTATTAACAGAAAAAGAATACGCAGAACGTGCTGCAAGTATGTTCGAACAAATGGTAGCTAAAGTTTATACGGCATATCAAAAAGAGTTACGCTCAAATCAAGCAGTTGATTTCGATGATTTAATTATGTTAACTATCCGTTTATTTAAAGAAAAGCCTGAAACATTGGCTTTTTATCAAAATAAATTTCAATATATCCATGTGGATGAATATCAGGATACTAATGAAGCACAATATACCTTAGTAAACATGTTAGCTGAACGTTTCAAAAATCTCTGCGTCGTCGGGGATGCTGACCAAAGTATTTACGGTTGGCGTGGGGCAAACATGGATAACATTATGAATTTTGAAAAAGATTATCCTGATGCTGATGTTGTTAAGTTGGAACAAAACTATCGTTCAACGAAAACAATTCTGAATGCTGCCAATGCAGTTATTGATAATAATACGAACCGCAGTGATAAGAGTCTTTGGACTGATAATAAAGATGGTGAGAAAATTTCTTACTACCGTGGCCAAAGTGAAAATGATGAATCACATTATGTGGTTGAAAAAATTCAAGAACAAATTAAAGATAATCACTTAAATTACGGTGATTTCGCCATTTTATATCGAACGAATGCACAGTCTCGTGTGATTGAAGAGACATTCTTAAAATCAAGCGTTCCTTACAAAATGGTTGGTGGACACAAATTCTACGAGCGATTGGAAATTCGAGATATCTTAGGCTACATTCGTTTAATTGCTAATGATCAAGATTCAATGAGTTTTGATCGTATTGTAAATGTCCCAAAACGCGGTATCGGTGCAAGTAGTGTGGACAAATTACGTGAATTTTCAGATATGAATAATTGGACAATGCTTGAAGGTGCTGAAAACTCAGCGCTTGCTAATATTTCTGGTAAAGCTGAAAAATCATTACAAGAATTTGCCACAATGATTCGTGGATTACAAAAAATGCGTGAGTTCTTGAATGTGACCGAGTTAACAAAAGAAATTTTAAAACAATCAGGTTATGAAGCTAATTTGAAAAAGACGAAAACGATTGAAAATGAAACGCGACTTGAAAACGTTGAAGAATTCTTGTCTGTAACTCAGCAATTTGATGATCGTTGGGAAGCTGAAGAAGATGATAGTGACCGTTATGTTGATTTCTTAGCTGATTTAGCACTAGTTTCTGCACAAGATGATATTGAAGAAGAACCTGAAGAAGTCACATTGATGACATTACATGCCGCTAAAGGACTTGAATTTCCAGTTATCTTTTTAATGGGATTGGAAGAAGGCATATTCCCTCTTTCTCGTGCCATGTTAGAAGATGATCAACTTGAGGAAGAACGTCGTTTAGCATATGTCGGAATTACTCGTGCTGAACGCAAATTATATTTAACAAATGCTTTTTCAAGAATGTTGTATGGTCGTCGTCAAAGTAATCAAGCTTCACGTTTCATTGGTGAAATAGATGAGTCATTACTTGAATTAGATAATCAAACGGCAGCACCATCTCGTAATTCATCGTATTCCAATCAACGTGCGACGGCGACAACATACCGTCGACCTGCTAAAACCGTTGAACGTGATAATGGTACAGGTGCTGATGCAGTTGTTTGGCGTATTGGTGAAAAAGTGGAACATAAAGCTTGGGGTACTGGGACAATCGTTAAAGTTTCAGGATCAGGTTCGGATGCTGAACTTGATATTGCTTTCAAAGAACAAGGGATTAAGCGTCTGTTGACAGCTTTTGCACCAATTACAAAAAAAGTGGACTAAATAAAAGGAGGGTTCAAGTTTGTCAAATCAAGCCATAACATTGGAAGAAGCAACTAATAGAGTGAATCAATTAAAAACTGACTTAATCAAATGGACGCGTCAATATTATGTCCTTGATCAGCCAACAGTTGAAGATCATGTTTATGATGAACACTACCTACAACTAGTAGAACTTGAAAAAGCCTTTCCTAATTTAGTGACACCTAATTCACCAACGCAACGTGTTGGTGGCCAGGTACTGCCTGGTTTTGAAAAAGTTTCGCATGAAGTACCAATGCTTTCATTGGGGGATGTCTTTTCCATTGAAGAACTATCGGAATTTGATCAACGATTACAAAAATCAGTTGATGCTGAGGTAAGTTACAATACTGAACTCAAAATTGATGGATTGGCCATTTCGTTAACATATGAAAATGGTGTATTCGTTAAAGGATCAACTCGTGGAGATGGCACAATTGGTGAAAATATTACTGAAAATCTTAAAACAGTCAAATCAATTCCACTAACATTGACGGAACCCATTTCAATTGAAGTTCGTGGAGAATGTTACATGCCAACAAAGGCGTTTGTTGCGTTGAATAAACGTCGCGAGGAAGCTGGAGAAACGGTATTTGCTAATCCTAGGAATGCAGCAGCAGGTAGTTTACGACAATTAAATACAGCTGAAACGGCTCAACGACAATTGAGTACATTTATCTATTATATAGTTGATCCGGATGTCAAAACTCAAAGTGATGCGTTAAAACGCTTGTCTAAACTTGGATTTAGAACAAATACTGAATCACGTGTTACGAGTGATATGACAGAAATTTCGGCATACATTAATGAATATCAAGCAAAACGTCATGATTTATCTTACGATATCGATGGTATTGTTATTAAAGCAAATTTATTCACGATTCATGATGAAGTTGGTAATACGGTTAAAGTTCCAAAATGGGCAATTGCCTATAAATTCCCGCCAGACGAGCAAGAAACTAAAGTTCTAGATATTGAATGGACGATTGGTCGAACAGGTGTCGTAACACCAACTGCAATCATGAATCCTGTGCAGTTAGCGGGAACAACAGTTTCTCGGGCATCATTGCATAATGGGGATTTACTGAAACAAAAAGATATTAGAATTAACGATACGGTTAAGTTGCATAAGGCTGGGGATATTATTCCAGAAATTTCTGAAGTTGTCTTAGATAAACGACCAGAAGACAGTGTTGTGTATAGTTTGCCAACGAACTGCCCAGTTTGTGGAGCAATATTAGTTCATCTGGATGAAGAAGTTGCATTACGTTGTATCAATCCAAAATGTCCCGCACTCATTAAAGAGAGTCTGGCACATTTTGCTTCTAGAAATGCGATGAATATTGATGGACTAGGGCCTAAAATTGTTGAACAATTATTTGAAAATAAGTTAATTAGTGATGTTGCAGGATTGTATCAGTTAACTGCCGATCAACTGTTAACGCTAGATAATTTCAAAGAAAAATCGGTTAATAAATTATTAAATGCAATTGATATTAGCCGACAAAATTCAGTGGAACGCTTATTATTTGGACTAGGAATTCGGCATGTTGGAGCTAAGGCTGCTCGATTGGTTTCAGCCGAATTTAAAGATATTCATCAATTAATGACAGCAATTTCCGAAGATATTCTCGTCATTGATTCAATCGGACAGGTGATTGCGGATAGTCTTGTGACTTATTTTGCCAATGACCAAGTTCGTGAATTGATTGATGAACTGGATAATGCGCAAGTTAACTTAACCTTTTTAGGCAAAACAACTGCTGAAATTGCAGAATTAGCTGAAGGTAGTCCCGTGATGGATAAGAAAGTTGTCCTAACGGGAACACTTGATCAGTTGAAACGAAGCGATGCTAAAAAATGGCTTGAAGCAAATGGTGCTTCTGTTGTTGGTAGTGTTTCGAAAAAAACAGACCTATTAATTGCCGGGCATGATGCTGGAAGTAAGTTAACAAAAGCGAAGCAACTAGAAATTGAAATTTGGGATGAACAACAATTTATCTCAGTTATGGAAGGAGTGTCATATGAAAAAAATTAAGATTGGACTTATGTTAAGTTTCTCGTTAATTTTCTTAGCAGCCTGTGGCAATGTTGCCTCATCAGGCTCGTCGGGAACCTCTAAAAATACATCAAGTTCTGGTTACCAGACAACTGGCCAAACAAGTGATAGTAACTATGAAGGTGTCATTAAAGATGGTAAATATTTAACAAGTAAATCAAGAGGTGTGGCACTCACACAAAATGACAATGTCTTGAATTTAAAAAGTTTTGAATCTGGTCTGTTAGATTTATCTAAAGATCAATTTGCTACTGACAGTTATATTTTCCAAGAAGGACAATATTTAACAAAAACGACTGTTCAAAGCTGGTTAGGACGTGAATCAAGTGCTAATAAAGACGGATTAAACCCTAAGAGTAATGGTAAAACGGGTGAAACAGACCGTAATCCCATGTATGTACAGCAAGTTGAAGAACAAGATTTTATGACAAAAAAAGGCAGCAAATTATCACTCTCGGGTATCTCGGTAGGTATCGGAATGAACTCAGTTGATTATTATCAAAAAGAAGAATATGGGGCTGAATATAAAACCGTTATTTCTGATGCAACAATGAGAGAAAAGGGTAAAGAAGCTGCTAACAAAGTGGTTGCTCGTCTTCGTAAAACCAAAGGAATTAGTGATAGCGTTCCAATCATGGTGGCAATGTACAAGCAAGCACCAAACGATAGTTTAGTTGGCGGTAGTTTCTACGCCTACGCTGTGAATAAGAATGGTAAAACGACGATTGATAATTGGGATGATGTTTCAATTAAGAGTTATACGTTCCCAACGACATCGACGGCCACATCACCTAATACAAATGATGAAACGACATTTACGAATTTTAAAACTGAAGTTCAAAGTTTCTTTCCTAATTTAGCAGGTGTAACAGCACAGGTACAATATAAAAACAAAGCAATTACAGGGATGCACATCAATATTACAACTCAATTTTATAGTGAAACAGAGATTATTAGTTTCACTCAATATTTATCAACAACGGCCGTGAAATATTTAGCATCAGGGATTCCAATTGACATTACTATCAAAGGTAGTGATGGGACAATGCAAAGTTTCCTTGCCAAAACAGCTAAAGAAAGCACATACTATACGCATGTATTTACCAGTTATTAAAAAGAAATTAATTTGAATTTTGAAGGGATGGTTTTGAATGTCAATTAGTAAAGAAGAAGTCAAACATGTCTCAGAGTTAGCTAAACTAGAACTCAGTGATACAGATTTAGAACTATTTACCAGTCAATTAGATGATATTATCGGAATGGCTGAACAATTATCAGAAGTAGATACAACAGGCGTTCCAGTAACGACACATATTACAGATGTTCTCAATGTGATGCGTGAAGATGTCGCAGAAGAAGGAACAGATCGAGACTTACTCTTTAAAAATGCACCGGATAGTGAAAATGGCCTTATTAAAGTGCCAGCAATTATTGATGAAAGTGAGGAAGCTTAAGCATGGATTATTTCAAACAAGATTTATCAAGTTTACATGACGCATTAGTTAATAAAGAAATGAGTTCTGAAGAATTAACGAAGGCAACCTTTGCTGAAATTAAAGCACGTGATTCAAAGATTTCTGCTTTCCTCGCAATGAACGAAGAAATGGCACTTAGCCAAGCTAAGGCTGTTGATGCTGCTGGTATCGATGCAAATAATGTCTTAGCCGGGATACCAATGGCTGTTAAAGATAATATTGTGACAAAGGATTTAACAACAACTGCTGCAAGCAAAATGTTAGAAAATTTCAATCCAATATATGATGCAACAGTGATTGAAAAAATGCGCCAAGCACAAATGGTGACAATTGGTAAAACAAACATGGATGAATTTGCTATGGGTGGTTCTACTGAAACGTCAGCTTTTAAAACAACAAAAAACCCTTGGAATACAACGAAGGTTCCCGGTGGCTCATCAGGTGGTTCAGCTGCTGCAGTTGCTTCAGGTGAAGTTATTGCTGCTTTAGGCTCAGATACTGGTGGTTCTATCCGTCAACCTGCTTCATTTAATGGTGTCGTAGGAACAAAACCAACTTATGGTCGTGTATCACGTTATGGTTTAATTGCATTTGCATCAAGTTTGGACCAAATTGGACCATTCACACGTGGCGTTAAAGATAACGCTGCTGTTTTAAATGCAATCAGTGGTAACGATGTTCATGATTCAACGAGTTCAGCGCAAGCTGTTCCTGATTTTACTGCTGGATTAACTGGCGATATTAAAGGAATGAAGATTGCTTTACCTAAAGAGTATTTAGGTGAGGGTGTTGATGCTGGTGTTAAAGAAGCCATTCAAAAAGCAGTTAAGACGTTTGAAGAACTTGGCGCAACAGTTGACGAAGTTAGTTTACCAAACAGTAAATATGGTGTGCCCGTTTACTATATTCTAGCTTCTTCTGAGGCATCATCTAATTTACAACGTTTTGATGGTATTCGTTATGGATTCCGTGCACAAGACGTTAAGAGTTTGGAAGATGTTTATGTACGTTCTCGTTCAGAAGGTTTTGGGGATGAAGTTAAACGTCGGATTATGTTAGGAACATTCTCATTATCTGCTGGAACTTATGACGCTTTCTTCAAGAAAGCAGCTCAAGTTCGGACTTTAATCTGCAATGATTTCCGTAATGTATTCAATGATTATGATTTGATTATTGGGCCTACTGCACCTAATACAGCATTTAATATTGGTGATAAAATTGAAGACCCAATTACAATGTATATGAATGATATTTTAACGATTCCAGTTAACTTGGCTGGACTACCCGGCATGTCAGTTCCTGCTGGATTCTCAAATGGCTTACCAGTTGGATTACAATTAATTGCGAAATCATTCGATGAAGCAACAATGTATCGTGCTGGTTACGCATTTGAACAAGCAACTGATTTCCATAAAGAAGTCCCTACGTTAGGAGGCCAAAACTAATGAATTTTGAAACAACAATTGGACTTGAAGTTCATATTGAAATGAAAACTAACTCTAAGGCATTCTCACCTTCAAAAGTTGATTTTGGGGCAGAACCTAATACGAATACCAACGTTATTGACTGGGGTTATCCAGGTGTTTTACCAACTGCCAATAAAGGGGCAATTGAATACGGAATGCGTGCTGCCTTAGCTTTAAATTGTGAAATCACAAAGGATAACCATTTTGACCGAAAAAATTACTTTTATCCTGATAATCCAAAAGCTTACCAGATCACACAATCAGAAGAACCTATTGGTCGTAACGGCTTCTTAGAAATTGAAGTTAATGGCGAAACGAAAAAAATCGGAATTGAAGAAATGCACGTTGAAGAAGATGCGGGTAAAAATACGCATAATCCTAACGGCTATTCTTATGTCGATTTAAACCGTCAAGGAACACCTTTGATTGAAATTGTTTCACGTCCTGATATCAAAACACCTGAAGAAGCTTACACATATCTTGAAAAATTACGTCAAGTTATTCAATTTACCGGTGTTTCTGATGTGAAGATGGAAGAAGGATCAATGCGAATTGATGTTAATATTTCAATTAACCCAATTGGCCAACCCGGTTATGGGACAAAAACTGAAATGAAAAATTTAAATTCATTTGAAAATGTGCGTAAAGGACTTGAATTTGAAGAAAAACGTCAAATAAATGTCTTGATGTCTGGTGGTATTGTTCAACAAGAAACACGCCGTTTTGATGCACCAACTGGTACAACTATTTTGATGCGTGTCAAAGAAGGGGCTAGCGATTATCGTTATTTCCCAGAACCAGATATTCCACCAATTCATATTAGTGATGACTGGATTCAAGAAGTTAGAGAATCAATTCCCGAAATGCCTGACAAACGACGGACACGCTATGCAAGTGAATTAGGCTTGCCTGAATATGATGCTGAAGTCTTAACACAAACAAAAGAAATGTCAGATTTCTTTGAAGACACAATTAAGTTAGATGCAGATCCTAAGTTAGCTGCTAACTGGTTAATGGGTGAAGTTAATGCGTTCATGAATACAAATAAATTAAACTTACAAGATACTAAATTAACACCAGCAAATCTTGCTGGAATGATTAATTTAATTACTGATGAAACAATTTCAAGTAAGATTGCTAAAAAAGTTTTCCAAGAAATTATTAAAAATGGTAGCGAACCTAAAGCTTGGGTTGAGTCTAAGGGACTTGTTCAATTATCTGACCCAGCTAAGTTACAACCCATTATTGATGGTATTTTAGATAACAATGAACAATCAATTGAAGATTTCAAAAATGGTAAAGATCGTGCTGTTGGATTCTTAATCGGACAAATCATGAAACAAACACAGGGACAAGCAAATCCTAATGTGGTCAATCAATTATTGATGGCCTCATTGAAGCAAAGATAATCTTATTAAAATAAGATTCATGTGGAGGAACGGAATGAGAAAAAGAGCCAGAATTATCTATAACCCAACATCCGGTCGTGAGGCTTTAAAAAGTGATCTCGTGAGTATTCTAGACATCATTGAAAATGCCGGGTATGAAACTAGTGCTTATGCGACGACAGCGAAGAAACATTCAGCTCGAGATGAAGCAACGAGAGCTGCTAAATCAGGGTTTGATTTAGTAATTGCTGCTGGTGGCGACGGAACCATTAATGAAGTTGCTAATGGAATTGCTGGTCTTAAGCACCGACCTAAGATAGGTGTTATTCCAGCTGGAACGACAAATGATTATGCGAGAGCTTTGAAAATACCTAGGGATGATTCAGTTGCTGCTGCAAAAGTAATTGCAAAAGGTAACACAGTTAAAATGGATGTTGGACAAGCTGGAGAAAAATATTTCATTAATATCGCTGGTGGTGGATTATTAACGGAATTAACTTATGATGTTCCTTCACAATTTAAATCACTTTTTGGTTATCTGGCTTATTTAGCTAAAGGTGCTGAAATGTTACCTAGAATGAAACCAATTGAAATGAACCTTGAGTATGATGGGGGAATTTTTAAAGGGAAAGCATCAATGTTTTTATTAGCATTGACGAACTCTGTAGGTGGCTTTGAACAAATCGTACCAAACGCTTCACTTGATGACGGTAAGTTTACCTTGCTTATTGTTAAAGCGACTAATATCGCCGAAATGTTGCATTTAATGGCACTTGTGTTAAATGGTGGGAAGCATATTAATGATAAACGTGTGATTTATGTTAAAACGTCTAAATTAATTGCTAAACCAGTCGATAATAAAATGATGATTAATATTGATGGTGAATATGGTGGTGATGCACCAATGACTTTCAAAAATTTAAAGCAACATATCGAAATTTTTGCGAATACAGATGCATTGCCAGAAACGTCAATTACGTCAGGTCGTACGGCTGCCGAAATTACAGCTGAAGAACATTTTGTAAAAGAAGTCCAAGAAATGCATAGTGAAGATGTTGACGGTAATGGTACAATTAGTAAAGTAAGAGATAACTAAGAAATTAAGTAGGATTGAGGTGCTTGGTAAAGGCCTCAATCCTGTTTTATTTCTAGAGTTGGCAACTATTGACTTTTAGGGGTTAAACATGGTTGAATAAAGTAAATACGCAGGAACATCGAAAGGACAACAATGAAAAAACTACCTCCAGTAATAAAGAACCAAGAATTTGATACAGAAATTATCGATTTAACTTATCAAGGTATGGGTGTCGCTAAAGTTGATGGCTACCCATTATTTATTGAAAATGCATTACCAGGCGAAAAAGTTAGTATTCGTGTAATGAAAGTTAGCAAGAACTTTGGTTTCGCTAAAGTTTTAGCTTTTCGTAATGAGAGCCCAGATCGTGTTGAAACAAAAGGTTCAGCATATACACAAACTGGAATTGCACCTTTACAACATTTAGCATACCCAGCACAATTAAAATTCAAACAAGCACAAGTTCAAGAGTTATTGAAAAAAGCGCATTTGGATATTGAAGTATCTGATGCTGTTGGAATGGAAAATCCTTTCCATTACCGTAATAAAGCACAAGTGCCTGTTCGCGAAATTGCTGGTGAATTAAAAACAGGATTCTTCAAGAAAAACAGTCATGATTTTGTTGCAATTGAAGATTTTTTAATTCAAGATGAAGAAATTGATAAAGCAATCGTAGCTGTACGTGATGTCTTACAACGTTTCCATGTGGAAGCATATGACGAACGTGCACATAAAGGGATTATCCGTCACATTATGGTTCGCCGTGGTCATTACTCAAAACAAATGATGATTGTCTTAGTAACACGCTCTAAGAAATTACCAATGTTTACTGAAATTACTGCTGCAATCCGTGAATCATTACCTGAGGTTACAACTATTGTTCAAAATACAAATTCTGAAAAGACAAATGTTATTTTAGGCCGCGAAAACAAAGTTTTATTTGGCCCTGGTTATATTGAAGATCAATTAAATGGATTAACATTTAGAATTTCACCACATTCTTTCTACCAAATTAATCCTGTCCAAACAGAAAAATTATATGCTGCAGCATTTGAACGTGCTGGTTTAACTGGTAATGAAACAGTTATTGATGCTTATAGTGGTATTGGAACAATTTCATTATCAATGGCAAAACATGCTCGTCAAATCTATGGTGTAGAATTAGTTTCTGCAGCGGTTAAAGATGCGAAAGAAAATGCTAAGATTAATGGTATTGATAATGTTCGTTTTGAAACTGGGATGGCAGAAAACTGGATGGAAAACTGGAGTCATGCTAACTTAAGACCTGACGTTTTAGTTGTCGATCCTCCTCGTAAGGGGCTAGAACCAGCATTTATTGAAAGTACACTTAAAATGCAACCTAAAAAAGTTGTTTACATTAGTTGTAACCCTTCAACATTAGTTCGTGATTTACAGAGCTTCTTAGATGATGGTTACAAAGTTACAAAACCAATTTTACCAGTGGATCAATTCCCACAAACAACACATATTGAAACAGTTACAATTTTAGAAAAATAACCAATTTAATATAATAGATGAGGAAGACCAAAGGTATTTTACTTTTGGCCTTTTTTTTGCAAACAGATAAATTGTATTCAGTGTGAAAAAGAGTATTCTAATGATATCTTAAAACATTAGGAGGTCCATTATGTCAAAAGAAACTGAAAAAGAATTACGTGAACGTTTAACTAATGAAGAGTTTGAAGTTACACAACATGCTGCAACGGAAGCGCCATTTACCGGTAAATATGATGACTTCTATCAAAAAGGAATTTACGTTGATGTTGTTAGTGGGGAAGCACTTTTTAGTTCAGCAGAAAAATATGACGCTGGCTGCGGTTGGCCATCATTTTCAAAACCAATCCCAGGTTCTAAGATTGCTGAGTTGGTTGATAATAGTCTTTTTGGTTATCAACGAACGGAAGTTAGAAGTAAGGAAGCAAATTCACATTTAGGTCATGTATTTACTGATGGACCTAAAGACCAAGGCGGATTACGTTATTGTATTAACTCTGCCTCATTGAAGTTTATTCCTGAAGCAGAAATGGAAGCTGCTGGATATAGTAACTATTTAAATAATTTATAAAAAATAAAAACATTCGACTTAAGGGATATGAGCCTATCTGGCTCTAAAAGTTGAATGTTTTTATTTGTATAATTATCCTTGGCTTTTTTGATGAATAAAGTAAACAGGAATGCCAAGTCCCGTTATTAATAGACCAACAA
This sequence comes from Dellaglioa sp. CoH-56-MRSF-11, assembly GCF_056782135.1. Next base: position 91,505 of record NZ_JBXAYE010000003.1, read on the forward strand.
GTGCTAACGTCGTTTGTGTTAATAGTGTCGCAACGAGTATAAAAATACCCCCAATAATCGCGATGATTGGAATGATTGGATATAAAGGAACTTTATAGGGTCTATTTAATTCAGGTTCACGTTTTCGTAATATAAAGATAGCAACGAAAACTAGTACATTAAAAATCCAAATAACAAAAATAAGCATATCTGTTAATAAATCAAAACTACCTAAGAACATCATTATTATTGCGATACTTATTTGTAAAAAGCCCGCAATATATGGAACTCTCGTATGAGGAGATAAGCGTTTTAGCCAATTACTAAAGGGGAGTTGGTTTTCTAAGGCCATCGCATATGGAACGCGCATACCGGTTAACGTATAGCCGTTAGTGGCACCGTAGACTGAAATTAAGATACCAACGGTCACAAACTTACCACCAAATTGTCCAAATAGTTGTCTTGAGGCATCAGAAGCTGCATTTAAATTGCCAGCTAATCCTGAAATAGGAAGAGCCTTAAGAAAAACAAAATTAATTAATGTATAGATAATTGTGATGAAAAATAATCCTGAAATAATGGCTTTCGGTAAATCACGTTCTGGATGGTGCATCTCTCCGGCAATATTTCCAACCCCAATCCAGCCATCATAAGCAAACATGGTCGCAAGAAGGCCGCCACTTAAAGCAGTAAAGAAAGACTGGTGCGCGCCGGATGTTAACGGAATTAAACTAAACGTCACTTGTCCAGGAGTGAAAATCCCCCATATCACAATGACAATAATAGGTAATAATTTTAAAACTAATGAAATTGATTGAAAGGTACCACCAACTTTGGCGCCTAAAAAGTTAATCAATGTGATACTGATTCCACTAATTAAAGCAAATGGGATAATTAAATGTGAATCAAGATGGAAAAGATTAATTAATTGTGTGCCAAAAATAATTGAAAGAGCTGCAATGTTTGCTGGATAATAAATGATTATTTGTGCCCAGCCAAGTAAAAATGCTGGGAAACGGCCATAAGTATATTCGATATATTTAATGGCGCCACCAGTTTCTGGGATGGCGGCTGCAAGTTCTGCAGCGGTTAATCCAGCACAGATAGTTAAAAAGCCACCAAGTAACCAAACAAATAAAGTTAAGTTAGCAGATTGGGTTTGTTGTGTAACGCTTGAAACTTTAAAAAAAACGCCTCCGCCGATAACTGTTCCCATTACAGTTGAAAGGGCAGCGAAAAAGCCAATATCTCGTTTTAGGTGATCATTGTTCATGGAAAAAGGTCCTCGTTTCTATATTAAAATGCGTATTTAACTATTTTAGACTATTTAAACGTGTAATGAAACAAAAAATGAAGATGATAATCAACAAAATTCTGTTAATCTACATCTTCATTTTTATCATCTTGTGATTCTACAATTGGGGCTAATTTAATGGGATAGGTCCGGTTATCTGCTTCGTCAAACAAACTCACTGGTCCTTGATCGTTTGCATCAATTCTTAGATGAAAACCATATTCATCTAAGAAACTAAGTTCACGCTCATCTATATGTTCAATCTTACCATCGAGTGCACGTTCGTCAATTCGAATTGTGAGGTCTGATGAAATATCCAAATTATGGTGTCGATGACTTAATTCATCGTAGAATAGCCAATGTCCAGCATAAAAAATAGGTAAAGAAACCTTAGTTTTAGGTGCGGTTATAGACTTAATATCTTTCGTTAATCCAATAAAAAATGATGCACCTAGTAGTGCAAAACTACGTTTCTTCACAGCTATCCCTCCTAATTAGAACTCTTCTACTTAAATATAGCACTTTTAGCTAACAAGCGGAAAGAATTGCCCAAAATATATATAAATTTAATCTATCGTCACAAAATTGAAATAAAGCAATCGTTATGAAAACGGTTCAATTGTTGTTATAATGAATTTAATAATAAAATGGAGGTATTGGGTATGATTAAATTAGGTATTATTGGTACAAATTGGATTACAGGTCAATTCGTTGAAGCAGCGCATGAATCTAATGAATTTCAATTGACTAGTGTCTATTCAAGAACCGAATTAAAAGCCAAAGATTTTGGTGAAAAATATGGTGCAACAAATTTTTACGATAATATGACAGAATTTTTAAATTCAGATAAATTTGAGGTAATCTATATTGCTTCTCCGAATAGTTTACATTTTGAACAAATTAAATTAGCGATTGAAGCTGGTAAAAAAGTTATTGCCGAAAAACCAGTGGTCTCAAATCCAACAGAAATGGCCGCTATTCAGACGGTTCTTAGGGAACATCCTGGAAGTCAATTATTTGAAGCAGCTCGACAAATTCATCAAGATAATTTCAAAATTATTGAACAAAAAGTAACTGAACTAGAGACCATCCAAGGCGCAACTTTAACTTATATGAAGTATTCGTCACGTTATGATGCTATTTTAGCAGGTGAAGAACCTAATATCTTCTCACCAAAATTTTCTGGTGGTGCATTACAAGACTTAGGTGTTTACGTTGTTTATAATGCTATTTCTTGGTTTGGTACACCACTTGAAGTTCAGTACTATCCAACAATGTTACCAACAGGTGTTGATGGTAAAGGTGTCGCAATTCTAACTTATGAAGATTTTAGAGTGACCTTAAATATTGGTAAGACAGCAAATTCATATTTAACTAGTGAAATCTATGGCCTAAAAGACACAATTGTGATGGATAATGCAGCTGAATTAAATGAGGTTCTTTATCGAGATGGCTCTGATAAAGAAGAACTACTTAGTCAAAAACCAGCTAAAAATCCGATGTTAGCTGAAGCGATTGATTTTGCTAGAGTCATCAATAACCCCAATGACGTAACGAACAAAGCTGATTATATAAAATGGCAAAAACTTAGTGTGACAGTTAATCAAGTATTGTTTGATTTAAGGAAAAGTGCCGGAATTGAATTTCCAGCTGATCATAAATAAGAATTATTGAGATAAGTTTCTGTGAATCAATGGAAGCTTATTTTTTATATGCTATACTTAATTATTAAAACTAATCCTATGAAGTTAAAAGAAAGAGACTAAAATGAATCCAAAATTTGATGCATATTTTAAAGAACAAGGTTTTGAAACACAATCACCCATCCAAGAAGCCGTTTATGAACCTCTAAAATCAGGTGAAAATATCCTTGGATTAGCACCAACCGGTTCTGGTAAAACATTAGCGTTCAGCTTACCTTTACTCGAAAGATTAATACCTAAAGATGGCATTCAACTATTGATTATTGCACCTTCACAAGAATTAGCTATGCAATTAGCAGGTGTCATTCGTCCTTGGGCTAAAGAACTTGATTTAAAAGTTCAAGCTATTATTGGTGGTGCTAATATGAAACGCCAAATTGAAAATTTAAAGAAAAAACCTGAGATTATTGTCGGAACACCAGGTCGCTTATTGAATTTAGCTGAAGATAAAAAAATTAAATTACATAAAGTTAAATCAGTTGTCATTGATGAAGCGGATGATTTATTAACGGATGAAACACTAACAACTTGTCGTGATTTAATCAGCCAGGCACCTGCAGGCATTCAATTAAGTTTCTTTTCTGCGACGGAAACGGCAATATTAGATGATTTGAAAAAATGGTTTGGTGCTAATGTGACAACTTATGATGTTCGTGAAGTTGATCAAACACAAGGTATCGTTCACCATTATTCAATTGAAACACCAACGCGTAAACGTCAATCAACGTTGCGTCGTTTAGCAAATGTTGAAGATTTTTATGCACTAGTTTTCTTTAACCAACTATCATCGTTACAAGATATGGCTCAAAAATTAAAATATGATCATGTACCAGTCGCTGTCTTAGATAGCGAGCAACGCCAAGTTAATCGTGCTAATGCTTTATCACAACTTCATAAGCATGAAATTAAATTATTACTAACGACGGATGTTGCCGCTCGAGGTTTGGACATTCCAATGTTACCCGCAGTCGTAAATTATGATATGCCTAAAGATACGACGTCATATATTCATCGTGTCGGCCGGACAGGCCGGATGGGTGCTGAAGGGATGGTTATTAATCTTGGAAATGAACATGATCTACGTACCTTAAAACAAGATTTAAAAAATACACCATTTGAAATTGAAAAAGGTTACTTATATGATGGTGCGATTGTAACAGAAAGACCAGAACGTGTGGCTGAACCAAAAGCTAAGAAACTTAAACCAGTTGAAGTGAAAGCCAAAACAGTTGATGGTCAAAAGCAATCTGATGAACCAGTAAAGAAACCACATCGTAAAGTTCGTTTGAGAAATCAAAAAAATAAAGGTAAAAGACGCAAACCAAAAGCAGAACATTTTGATTAATGAGAAGGATCATCCAATAATAATTGGATGATTTTTTTATTGACTAATTTTGTAAGCGATTGCACGAATAGGGTAACCGTGCTATATTTAAAGAGGTTAATTCGTACAGAAGAAGGAGTTGAGTAGATCCATGACAAATATGAAGTTAGATGAAACTCATTTTGGAAGTTACTTTGATTTATCAATTTATGCCTTTAATAAAAAAGTATCAGCACAGAGAAAGAGCTTTTTTCGCAAACTTTATGAGCATTCATCAGATTGGGGCTCAGTTGAATCTGGGAAAGTTGTCAGCGGTGTGATTAATACACCATTTACGACTCATTTTCACGGGACTCAATTTAAAATGGGTGGTATTGGCTATGTTGCAAGTTATCCAGAATTTGCTGGTCAGGGTAGTATTGGACAATTAATGAATTTAGCTCTGGATGAGATGTATGATAATGGAACGACATTATCGTATTTAGCGCCATTTTCGTATCCGTTCTATCGTAAATTCGGTTACGAAGCAACATTTGATCAAACGATATATCGGATGAATACGAAGGATTTACCACGATTAAAAGTTAAGGCCATAGGTCACGTTGAACGTCACCGTTATTTGGATGTAAAAGAGGAATTAAATAAATTATACCAACAGAATCAGCTCTCTCAACAAGGTGGTATTGAACGGCCAGATTGGTGGTTAACTTATTCGGCGGAGAAACACCCTAACTGGGAAGTAGCGGTCTATTATAATGAAAAAAATGAGTCAGAAGGCTATCTTGTTTATCAAAGAGAAACTGATGAATTTAAAATCGTTGAATGGATATATCAAACAAGTGAGAGTTGGCTCCAATTACAAAATTTTGTGCTTAAGCATCAATCAGCATACGAATGGTTTAGTTATGAGAGTCCAATTGGACAGCCATTTCCAGATGTACTGGCAAATCCTCAAGTTGAAGTGACAACGCAACCTTACATGATGGCAAGAATTGTAAATGTTGAAGACTTTCTCAGCAGATACCCTTACCAGCAAGATTTTCCACAAATTGTGATTCAAGTTCAAGATTCGACTATTCAGGCTAATGAAGGCTATTGGCAAATTAGCCGAATAGACGGACAAACAAAAGTTGAAAAGACTGAAAATTCAGCAACTACGTTTACAACGGATATTCAAAATTTAACACGAAGTATGATGGGGTATCGAACATTTAAACAATTAAAACAATATGGATTTGTATCAGGCGACGTGACGTTATTCGATGGCGCATTAATTAAAGAACAACCGATATTAAGTGATTATTTTTAAGGAGAGAATAGATAATGGAATATGAAAAAATGAGTCAATTTCCAACTGATTTTTTATGGGGGGCTTCCTCAGCTGCTTACCAAATTGAAGGTGCGTATCAAGAAGATGGTAAAGGATTATCAGTTTGGGATAAATTTGTAAGAATTCCTGGGAAAACATTTAAGGGTACAAATGGTGATGTAGCCGTCGATCATTATCACCGTTTTAAAGAAGATGTCGCCTTAATGAAGGAGCAAGGATTGAAAGCTTACCGTTTTTCAATTGCTTGGACACGTATTTATCCAGAAGGAAAAGGTAAAGTTAATCAAAAGGGGATAGATTTTTATAATCGATTAATCGATGAGTTAATTGCGAATAATATTGAACCTGTTGTGACACTTTATCATTGGGATTTACCACAAGCATTACAAGATGAATATGCTGGTTGGGAATCTCGTGAAATTATTACTGATTTTACGGATTATGCGAAAACTTGTTTTGATGCATTCAGTGATCGTGTTAAATATTGGGTATCATTAAATGAACAAAACGTATTTATTTCTCATGGCTATCAAATGGAGAGTCATCCGCCTGCAGTAAATGATGAAAAAAGAATGTATGCTGCAAATCACATTGCTAATTTAGCAAATGCTTCAGCAATTAAGGCATTTCATGAAGGTCATTATCAAGGTGAAATTGGGCCTAGCTTTGCCTATAGCCCGGGTTATGCAGTTAATGGAGATCCTAAAAACCAAGTTGCGGCTACTAACTATGAAGATTATGCTGCTCATTTTTGGATGGATATTTATGTTTATGGACGTTATCCAAAAATGATTTATAAATGGTTAACTGAACGTGGAACTGCACCTACTGTTACAGAAGCAGATCAAGCTCTTTTAATTGCTGGAAAACCAGATTTTATGGGTTTAAATTATTATCAAACCCAAACAATTGCGGCTAATCCGTTAGTTGGTGGTGTTGGACTTGCTGCTGAAAATAATACAGGTAAAAAGGGGACTAGCTCCGAAAGTGGCGTTCCAGGCATGTTTAAGACTACTAATAATGAATTTTTAAAACAAACTGATTGGGATTGGAATATTGATCCTGAAGGGCTAAGAATTGCTCTGAGAAGAATTGATAGTCGTTACGACTTACCTGTTCTTATTACTGAAAACGGTCTTGGTGCTTATGATAAATTAGAAGAAGGCAATACAATTCATGATGATTACCGAATTTACTTTATCAATGAACATATTAAAGCCATTCAAGAAGCCATTTCAGACGGTGTAAAAGTCATTGGGTATACAACTTGGAGTTTCACTGATTTATTGAGCTGGTCAAATGGCTATCAAAAGCGCTATGGCTTTGTTTATATTGATCGTGATGAAGAAAGTGCGAAAGAATTAAAACGATATAAGAAAGATTCATTCTATTGGTATCAAAAGGTCATTAAAGAAAATGGTAGTAAGTTATAAAGTAATTTAAATAGCTATTGATAACGCTTACAATAAATGATACAATAAATATGAAATGAGTGTTACTGATTCGATCAGGCATGACCTATTGATGTAGATATGAAAATATCTGTATTTGTAGGTCATTTTTTATGGGAAGGGGTCGGTTTGATGTGAAGTTCGTAAAAAATTTTAATAATAATGCAGCTTTAGTTGAATCATCCGACAATGTTGAGTGGGTGGTCATTGGTAACGGTATTGGATTCGGTTATCATGCTGGAGATAATATCGATAAGGACCAGATTGACCGACGGTTTAAAGCTGAAGAAGATTCAGATACAATGAAATTAATTTCAGGATTTGATGCAGAAACTTTGGAAGTTACGACAACTTTTGTTGGAGTAGTAGAGCCATTAATTGATGTGACATTTGATGATGTTCAATTTTTGATTTTAGTGGACCATTTTCAATATTCATTACAAAAAAATCGTGAAGAAATGTTTTTAAATGACCGATCTGTTCATTGGGAAATGAAAAAATTATTTCCAAGTGAATTCCAAGCTGCAAAGGTTGGTATTAAAGAAATCGAATCAAAATTTGACATTACGGTTCAAAATAATGAATTGATTTTATTAACCTATCATTTGATTAACGTCAAAGAAGGCGGACATGCTGTTCAAGAATCGATGAAGCTGACAGAACTCATTTCGGGAATTGTTAATATTATTCAATTAGATACTGGTATTATTCTCGACGAAAAATCATTTAATTATAGTCGATTTGTCTCACATTTACGCTATTTATTCATTAGGCATTTTCATAATACTGAGATTGATCGTGCAGAACTTGACCCTGAGTTGCTCGCCATGATGATTAGTCGGTATCCACAAGTGTACGAAACAGTGGAAAAAATCGTGCAGTATATTCGAGAACGGGCCGATTGGGATTTACAAGCAGACGAACAAGTTTATCTAGTTTTACATATCTGGCGAGTAACCCATCGGCAAACAGAAAATTAAATAAATTGATAATTAGGTGTGTTATTGCCATTTATAAGCAAGCATAAACCCAGTTATCCATGCAAACTCGTATTTTTTGAGTTGAAATGGATAACTGGGTTTTAATTTATAAAAAATATAAAGGAGTGATTGTGATGAGTTACGAAAAATTAGCTAAAGATATTTTAAAAAATGTAGGTGGCGAAGCTAACGTTAATAGCGTAGTCCATTGTACAACCCGACTAAGATTTAAATTAAAAGATGAATCTAAGGCCAATACCGATATGTTGAAAAATATGGACGGCGTAGTGACCGTTGTTAAAAGTGGCGGCCAGTACCAAGTGGTTGTTGGAAATCAAGTTCCGGAAGTTTATGATGCATTAGTTAAAGGTAGCGGACTTGATGGTGATGGCATTGTGCCAGATAATGATGGCGAAAAAATGAAACCGCTTGATGCCTTTATTGATATGATTTCAGGTATCTTTGCACCAGCTCTAGGTGTTTTAGCTGCAACAGGGATGATCAAAGGAATAGTTTCATTACTAGTCGCATTTAGCTGGGTGGCACCGACATCTGGAACGTATATTATTTTAAATGCATTAGGAGATTCTTTCTTTTATTTCTTCCCGATTATCTTAGCTTACAGTGCTAGTAAAAAATTCCACGTTAATCCATTGTTGGCAATGGTTATTGGTGCATCCTTAGTTTACCCAACTATTGTGGCACAATTGCCAGCAACACTAGCCGCTTCAGGTGGAAAAGTGCTGTACACTTTATTTGCAGGAACAATTTTTGAATCACCAATCTATATGACATTCTTGGGGATTCCAGTAATCATGATGAGTTACGCATCATCAGTTGTACCTATTATTGTATCAATTTGGTTTGCATCAAAAGTGGAACCATTCTTCAAAAAAGTGATACCAGAAGTTGTACGAACATTCTTAGTGCCAATGTTAACAGCACTTGTTGTTGTGCCTATTACATTTATCTTTATAGGTCCCATAACAACTTGGGCTAGTGATATTGTGGCAACCGGATTTACAGCTGTATACACATTTAGTCCAATTGCCGCTGGCGCAGTTCTTGGTGGCTTATGGCAAGTACTTGTTATCTTCGGGTTACATTGGGGACTTGTTCCACTTGCCTTACTTAACATTTCAACAACAGGCTCAGATCCAATTTTAGCACTTATGCTAGGGACAACGTTCGCTCAAATTGGGTCAGTATTGGCAATTACAATTAAAACAAAAAATAAAAAACTAAAAGGTCTTGGCTATTCTTCATTTATTTCAGGAATCTTTGGTGTTACGGAACCCGCTATTTACGGAATTACGTTACCTCGTAAAAAACCATTTATTATTACATGTATTTCAGCCGCTATTGGTGGCATGGTTCTTGGTGTATTTGGGACAAAAGGATACATGGTTGGTGGATTAGGCATTTTCTCTATTCCAAGTTACTTGAATCCTAAGACAGGAATTGATATGTCATTCTACGCTGTGCTGATAGCAATCGTTGTTTCATTCGTATTGGCATATGTCTTAACACTTATGTTCGGTTTAACAAAGGAAGATCAAGAAGTACCCGTTGCTGTTGCTGAAACAAAAGTAACAACGTCAGTAGTACCTGTAGAAGTAGAAATGAGTGGAGAAATCCTTGGTAGCCCACTTAAAGGCGAAGTATTACCTTTATCAGAGGTTAAAGACCCTGTCTTTAGTTCTGGTATTATGGGTGACGGTATCGCAATTCTACCTGAAGTTGGTCAATTATACGCACCTGCTGATGGTAAAATAACATTAGTTTTTCCAACAGGACACGCAGTTGGTATGGTGACAGACGATGGCGCCGAAATTTTAATGCATATCGGAATGGATACAGTTGAATTAGAAGGTAAGTATTTTGAAATTCAAACAGAAATTGATACCGTCGTAAAAAAAGGCGATTTATTACTTAAATTCGATATTGAAGGTATTAAACAGGCAGGATATGAAATTATTACGCCAATTATCGTGACGAACACACCAAAATATAAAAAAATTAAACCACTTGCTAAAGACCAGTCAGAAATAATTGTTGGTACTGATTTATTAGATTTAGAAATTAATTCAGGAGGTCAATAAGATGACAAAATCAAATTTTCCAGATAACTTTTTATGGGGTGGCGCAACGGCCGCTAATCAATTTGAAGGGGCCTATGATGTTGATGGTAAGGGCCTGTCATTAGTAGATATATTACCAGACGCACACCATGGTCGCTGGGATTATTTATTTAATGTAAAAGAAGCGATGCAGATGAAAGAAGATTTTTATCCTAGTCATGAATCTGTTGATTTTTATCATCATTATGAAGAAGATTTACGATTAATGGCAGAAATGGGTTTCAAAACCTTCAGAATGTCAATTAGTTGGCCACGGATATTTCCACAAGGTGATGAAAAAGAACCAAACGAAAAAGGGCTAGAATTCTATGATAAAGTTATCGATCTTTGTAACGAATTAGGGATGGAACCGTTAGTAACAATTAACCATTTCGATACGCCGTTAGGGATGTTGAAAAAAATGAATGGTTGGGCTGACCGTCGAATGATTGATAATTACTTAAACTTTTCACGCGTCTTATTTATGCGTTATAAGGATAAGGTTAAGTATTGGTTAACATTTAACGAAATTAATATGATTTTACACATTCCGTTATTGGGCGGTGGATTAGATTTGGAAGGGATTGATAATCCTGACCAAATCAAATATCAAGCGGCACATCATCAATTAGTTGCCTCTGCGCTTGCGACAAAATTAGCACACGAAATTAATCCTGATTTTAAGATAGGGTGTATGTTAGCGGCTGGGGTTACCTATCCCAATACACCTAATCCAAAAGATGTATTTGAAGCAATGACAAAGGATCGGGAAGGATACTTCTTTATTGATGTTCAGTCACGTGGCTACTACCCAAGTTATTCGGCAAGATTATTTAAAGATATGGGTATAGAAATTAAAATGGCAGATACCGACGAAAAAGATTTATTAGAAAATACAGTTGATTTCATTTCATTTAGCTATTATTCATCAAGATTAGCAAGCGCTGATCCTGAGATGACTGATAAAACAGCAGCAAATGTCTTTGATAGCTTAAAAAATCCTTACTTAAAGACAAGCGAATGGGGCTGGCAAACAGATGGCCTTGGTTTGAGAACAACGATGAATCAAATTTATGATCGTTATCAGAAACCATTATTTGTTGTTGAAAATGGATTAGGTGCAAAAGATGTTGTGGAAGAAGGCAATAAAATTCATGATGATTATCGCATTTCTTATCTAAGTGAAAATATTGAAGCAATGGGTGAGGCGATTGCAGACGGGGTTTCTTGTCTAGGTTACACATCATGGGGCTGTATCGATTTAATTAGCGCAGGCTCAGGCGAAATGGCGAAACGCTATGGTTACATTTACGTAGATCGAGATAACGAAGGTAACGGGACGCTAAATCGATTGAAAAAAGATTCGTTCTATTGGTATCAAAATGTTATTAAAACAAATGGTGTCGAATTATAAACTGGAAAAATTGAAGATATAAAATTTCGATGCGATTTAAAATACTGTTTAAGCAATGATTGTTTGCTTAAACAGTATTTTTTTATTTGCGAAAGTCTTATTGCTTAGTGGAAAAATAATATTAGGTGTACAATTATCGAAATCTTAAAGATAGTTTAGAAAAGATTGGATAAAATGATGTGTTTTAGACCTTAAAAAAATTGTTAAACAAATATATATAACGTGGAAGAAGGTCTTTCCGATGAGAAAAAGGTTTAAACCTGTAAATAATGAAATGAAATGGGTAGGAATTGTTAGTATCGTGTTGTGTTTAATTGAACCATGGTTAATAGTTGTGAATTTAACGATTGGCATGTGGTTAGTGGGGACGGGTATGATTGGCATTGGAACTTATATTGAAAGACTACCCTTTTTTCAGAAAAATATTGGTTATCGTCTATGTGGTATGTTGTTATTTATATTAATTGCATTCATTAATACAATTTATATAATAGTAATTCTTCTACTGCTACAATTTCAAGGATAAAATAAATAGCACTTACAAGTTAAATATATAAAAAATAGGTTACAAAAGCTCGGCAGTATACCGAAGTCTTGTAACCTATAAGGCGGAAAATTTATTTAAGATGTCCCTGATCAGAGTCGAACTGATGACCTACCGCTTAGGAGGCGGTTGCTCTATCCAGCTGAGCTACAGAGACAAAAAGGCTGATTACTTCATTGTAAATGGCAAAAATAAATAAGTCAATTATTACTATTGTAGATTTTTAAATTCATAGTCATAATTTTCATTTACAACATGGCTAAGGTGTCAGTAGTTTCATAGATATTGATCTTTTAGTTCTAGCAATATTATATTTCTTGAGTGACAGCACAATTTTCTATTGTTATAATTAAACCATTAAATAATTTTATTTGGGAGTAAATAGCTTGATAAATAAGTTTGAATCTTTAAAAAAATATGGAACGGTATTTTGCGTTATTTTTATATTAAGTTTTTTTCTGACAGTTCCGCAGATACTTAATAATAGTTTAGTAGTTGGTGCTGATTCTCTATTCCATTTTAACCGTATCTATGATGATTATATGCAGCTTAAAACAGGTAACTTTAATTATTTTCAATCTAATTACGGTTTTCAACAAAGTGGTCGAATTGTTAATGCCTTATATGGACCAGGGTTTACTTACCTTTTAGGTGGATTACTAGGTATCGTGCATAGTTGGATTAAATTTGAAATTGTCACGTCATTCATAATTTTCTTTATTAGTGGATTTTCAATGTATTTTCTATCTAGAGAATTGAAAGCGACTAAAAAAAATTCAGTCTTAGCTGCTAGTCTTTTTATGGGTAGTTTCTATATCACTCGATGGTCAATCTATCAGAATTTTATGATATGGGGCGTTATGTTGATGCCTTTGATTGTCATTCTTGGGCTTAAAATGATTAAAAATAATGCTAAGGATTTAAAAGTACTACCTTTAGCATTAGCAGTTTCAGTGCTAATCCAAATTCACGTCTTAAGCGCCTTAATGTCAATTGGCGTTTTAGTTGTATTCTTTTTCATTGGCTTTATTCAAACTAACCAGAAATTACAACTTTTATTAAAATGTTTTCTAGCCAGTTTACTGGCGTTAGTTCTGACCTTTAATGTTTGGGGAGCTATGTTGGATGTTTTCTCAAATAATAAAATATATTCACCATTTGCCAATTCAAACATGTCTGGTTCAACCATGAACCTTTCAACTGGTAACTATAGTGGTACACAGTTTGGATTGGTTATGAGTATCATTTTTGTGTTACAAATTGTTTGGTTGTTTTCAAAAAGAAAAGAATTATCTCTAGCTAATAAGATTGTTACTATAATAGGAGCTATTTTTCTTGCTCTAACTACAAATTTATTTCCGTGGACTAGGATATCTATATTAATTCCACAGTTACAAAGTTTTTTACAGTTTCCTTATCGATTTGATAGTTTTACTACGATTCTATTAGTAGCGGGGTTCAGTGCTACAATTTCTACGTTACCTTCGCCGAATGCAAAGAAAAATTGTTCATTGTTTTTAATTGTCGGAAGTATTTTTATTTTAGGGCAATCGTATAGTGATATTCAGACTAAAAATGAAATTTGGAATTCAAATGAGTCAATTATAGCTAAAGGACATGTTACAACCCCAGATTCTTTAAGTACTGTCCAAATAAGAAATGCTTTTACTAATCGTGATTTAAAAAAAGGGTTAGAGGTAGCACAAAAATCAACTCCAGATTATTTACCTAATAATCAAGAATTAAGCAAGGATCCTTACAATGAATATAAAAATGAAATTATAATGAATAAGTCAAATATTATAAAAAGAGTGACAGATAAGGGTGATTTATCGCTTAGATGGACTGCAACAAAAATAGGAGAAACAATGTCCTTACCTATTATTGTTTATAACAATTCAAAAGTTACACTAAATGGAACTAAGCTTAATATAAAAAAGATTACCTTATCAAATATAGGTAGTCCAACGATTAAAGCAACAAAAAAAGGTATCAATAGAGTAACGCTTAGTTATCATTCAAAAATCATTACTAAACCTCGACTAATGATGGTTATTGCAGCGTGGGTGATTAGTAGCTTAGCTTTTATTACCTTTACTTATAGGGATTATAAAAATGACATTTAATATAAACAAACATATGATTTTAATATACTATATTAAGATATACTTTCTGAATTTGGGTTACAAAAACCTAATCAATAAAATAAGTAGTAGTGAAAAAGGTATAAACTAACAGAAATGCTAGTTTATACCTTTTTATGTGATCATTTATGCCCAATCCCCATTACGGAAAACGGGTACTGTACTGCCATCCTCACGAAGCCCATCAATTGACATGTCAGATGAGCCGACCATGAAGTCAACGTGCGTTTGGCTTAAATTTAAACCAGCAGCGGCTAATTCAGTATCGTTCATTTTAGTACCATCCTTAATAGAGAAGGGATAAGCGGAGCCAAGCGCTAAATGGTCACTGGCATTTTCATCGAATAATGTATTAAAGAACGTTATTCCTGATTGTGAAATTGGAGAAGGGTCTGGAACTAAAGCAACTTCACCCAATGATTTTGCGCCATCATCAGTCTCTAGTAAGTGCTGTAAAACTTCTTCACCTTGTTCAGCAGTTGCTTTAACAACCTTACCTGCTTCAAAAGTAAATTTCATACCACTCAAAGTAGTTCCTGCGTAGCTTAATGGTTTTGTTGAAGAAATGTAACCATCAATACGTCTAGAATCAGGTGCGGTGAAAACTTCTTCGGTAGGCATGTTAGCCATGAATTCATGACCTTGTGCATCAAATGAACCGGCGCCTTCCCACAAATGATTTTTAGGGAGACCGATGACGATATCTGTCCCTGGGGCAACATAATGTAAAGCAGAAAATTGTTCTTTATTTAATTCTTCAGCTTTTGTGCGCAATGTTAAATCATGTTGATGCCATGCTTCAATTGGATCTTCATGATCAATACGTGTTGTTTTAAAAATTTCTTCCCAAAGTCGTGAAACAGCAAGTTCGCCTTTTAATTCAGGAAAAACGAGTTCAGCCCAAGCAGTATCTGCGGCAGCGACTACAGTCCAACTAACGTCATTATTTTGAGTTGCTTTACGTAATGGACGTAGAGCTTGACCCATAGCTTTTTGGCGTGAGGCAATCTTTTCAGAAGGGATACCAGCAAAGGCATCAGGATCATCTGACATGACTGAGATGCGAGATGCTTTTTTAGCAACCCAATCTTCAACTTCTGAGGTTGCATAACCAGGAACGTCGACTAAACGGTCTAGTGGAGCAAATTCAAGGAATGATTTCGAGACATGACTATCTGCCCATTTAACGATAACTTCACTTGCGCCAGCAGCATAAGCTTCATTGACGATTAAATGAGCTAATTTTTGTTGGGTTACGGAAATTTGTAGGACGATTGTTTGGCCTTTTGAGACGTTAACACCGACTTTGACGATTAATTCAGCATATTTTTTAAGTTGATCTTCAAAATTTATTTTTGACATAGAAAGACCTCCAAATTTATTTATGAAATAATGATAACATATTAATGAGAAAATGATTAATAATTAGGCTATTAAATTTTTGTTAACAAAATCAGAATTTTGTCTTTTCTTTGGTATAATAGTAACTAATATAATCATTGAGGAGGCCAATTATGAAAAAAGTAAAAGTGATGACTGTTTTTGGGACGCGTCCAGAAGCAATAAAAATGGCACCTGTTGTCTTAGAGTTAAAAGAACGTACGACGGAGTTTGAAACAGTAACTGTCGTAACAGCACAACATCGCCAAATGTTGGACCAAGTCTTAGAGATATTTAAAATAACGCCAGATTATGATTTGAATGTGATGCACGCTAACCAGACATTAAGTGATACAACTCGAAATGTTTTACAAAAATTAGATGATGTTATTAAAGTAGAGCAGCCTGATATTATTTTAGTTCATGGTGATACAACAACAACATTCGCCGCTAGTATTTCAGCTTTTTATAATCAAGTGGCAATTGGACACGTTGAAGCGGGATTACGGACTTGGGATAAGTATTCACCGTTTCCAGAAGAAATGAACCGTCAACTAACAGATGTACTGGCAGATATGTACTTTGCCCCAACTTCGCAAAGCAAAACTAATCTGTTATTAGAAAATCATCCAAAAGAAAATATTTTTGTAACAGGTAACACAGCCATCGATGCTTTAAAACAAACAGTTCAAAAAGAGTATGACCATGATGTTCTATCAGAAGTAAATCCTGCGAATAAAATGATTTTACTCACGATGCATCGTCGTGAAAACCAAGGTGCACCTATGCGTCGTGTTTTCGAAGTGATTAAATCTGTCGTTAAAGATCAGCCAGATGTTGAAGTCGTTTATCCGGTTCATTTAAATCCAGTTGTTAAAGATTTAGCCGAAGAAGTCTTAGGTGGAGAACAGCGCGTTCATCTAATTGAACCGCTTGATGTGGTTGATTTTCATAATATCGCTGCAAAAAGTTACTTTATTATGACGGATTCAGGTGGTGTTCAAGAAGAGGCGCCATCATTAGGAAAACCAGTTCTTGTTTTACGTGATAACACAGAACGTCCGGAAGGCGTGAAGGCGGGTACATTGAAGTTAGTTGGAACTGACCCTGTGAAAGTCAAAGAAACCATGCTATCATTAATAACTAATAAGACAGAGTACGAACGAATGGCAAATGCTAAAAATCCTTATGGAGATGGGCAAGCAGCTAAACGAATATTAGATGCCGTTGCTTATCGATTTGGAGATAGTCAGCAAGAACCTGAACGTTTCGAATAAATGGAGGATTTCTAAAGCATGAGCAAAAGAACAAAACGTCCCATTATTATTGGTGTAACAGGTGGTACTGGTAGCGGTAAGACGACGGTTAGTAATGCTATTTATTCACAATTAGCTGGCGAATCAATCATGATTTTACAACAAGATACTTATTATAATGATCAAGCTGAAATGAGTATGGAAGAACGTAAAGCAGTGAACTATGATCATCCACTCGCGTTTGACAACGAACAGATGATTAGTGATTTGGAACAATTGTTGGATAATGAAGCAATTGATATGCCTGTTTATGATTACACACAGTTTACTCGTTCAAGTGAGACGATCAGAACAGAACCTCAAGATGTTATCATTGTTGAAGGAATTCTAATTCTAGGGGACGAAAAGCTCAGAAGTTTAATGGATATTAAAGTTTTTGTTGATACAGATGATGATTTACGTATTATTCGCCGTATCACACGTGATATGAAGGAACGTGGTCGCTCATTACAATCAGTTATTGATCAATACGTTAAAACGGTTAAACCAATGTATAATCAATTCATTGAACCAACGAAACGCTATGCGGATATTATTGTGCCAGAAGGTGGCGCAAATACAGTTGCTATTGATTTATTGTCAACTAAAGTCCGTGACATTTTACAACAAGACTAGCTAAAAAATCTCATACCAAAAAGTCCCCAAAAGTCTCATGACTTTTGGGGACTTTTTGGTATGAAAAAACTGTTGTTGGTAATAGCTTTTACGCTATTACCAACAACAGTTAGAGTGGACTTGTCATTTATGAACACTATTTTTGTCTAGTTTTCTATTTATAAAATGGAGTGTTATCATCGATAAAATACTAATAATCCAAGTTAAAATGACGAAAAACAAACGCCATGTAGTGATCATTTCCGATTGATATCTAAGCACTACACGATTACTCCCTTTTTTTGTTGCCTTAACAGTAGGGACACCTAATGCAGATAGAGATAATCGGTGTAATTGACTTCCATTTAAGGAGAGCTCTGAATTATTATAAACGACAATAGGAAGTGCGATGGATTCACCTTTTTTTGTCGCATGCCATTTAAGGATTAAATCACCATTTTTTGTAACAGTCTTAGTGATATTAGGACGATTCCTAACAATATCTTTCTTGTATTCTTTTTTATTATATGTTGTCTTTTGTTCTTGATTATTTGGTAAATAATCTGGGGCTATTTTTTTAACCACCTTTAATCCTTTTGATAAATCAGAACTAGTAAAATTAGTTCTAATTTGATCACTCGTTAGATGATTTGAAACGACAACGCTCCCTTTATAAATAAGAGGATCATTGGAATTCCAGAGCTTATTTTGCTGTTGAATATCAATATATGATTGACCTAAAATAAAAAGACTACTAATGATTAAAAATAACTCGCCAAACTTTTTAGGCTTAAATGAAGGTAGCTCAGAAAGAGAGTTGCCAAAACCAGCAAGTAATAAGACAGTTGCAAAACCATAAAAGCGGTAAGGAAATTGTAAAAAACTTCGAAGCTGTGGTATTAGATTCGATATTGTCGTCCAAGGAACAAGATTTGTTGATAACAGGAGAAATAAGGCTCCTAATAGTGTCATTAGCTTATTAGAAAGTGATACTTGTGACCACCTAGAAAATAGTAAAATAAATTGTAAAATGAAAATAACGCTCATAAATAGTCCTATAGATGAAGCGCTATAGCTAGTTGTTGAAAAACGCATTGTAGCACTAGCCATATCTAAGTGAGTGTAAGGCGAGTACAGCGTATTTCTTGTGAAAATTTCTAGCATAGCGCCCCAAACATTAAAGGTTAGAACAATAGTTAGAAGGGCCGCTAAGAAACATTTTGATAAAAGCTGTAATTTTTGATTTGTCTTGTAAAAACCGACAACAAAGAAGATAAAGATGACGCCAACCGACATTAAGGCACTTAAGACATGAATTTGAATAAGCGCTGAAATCAATAATGCTAATGGTAGTACTTTTAAATCCTTAGCATTATTTTTAATCATTTTAAGCCCGAGGATGACAATTAAGGGCATTAGCATAACGCCCCAAGACATAAAATTCTGGTTAATTGACCAACGGGTAACGTAAAAACTCCCCATAAATAGACTAGCAATCAATAATGAAATTTTCTTAGAGGATTGAAGCTCTCTAGATAGAAAATACATTGAGTAACCACTAATAAAGAAAATTAAAAAGGAGGTTATGATTTGAAATAAAATCCAATTATGAACAATTAAGAGTAAGATACCTAACAGATAAGCAAAACCTGGTCCATATAAGGCGTTAATAATGCGACCACTCTGTAAAAAACCATAGTTAGTTTGAAAATAACTAAAGTTACCTGTTTTAAATTGGATATAGGTATCGTAAATACGATTGAAATGAAAAAGCGAGTCACCACCTAAGACTAGACTGTGGTTGATTATTTGTGGAAGAACTAAAAATAAACTAATCAAAAAGATGGTTGTAAATACGATTAAACGATTTTTAAGATAACTGACTTTATTTAACAAGATAGTAAACCCCTAATAGATTTATTTAGTAGATGAGGTCATAATAATATCATTTATGTCTAATTAAAGTCTTCTTAAACGTCTCCAAATTAGAGGTGTTAAACTATAACTCCCCCAAACAATGAGGCCAAAAACACTTAAAAGAAAACCAGTTGATAAGCCAGGTGTTTGATAACTATAAATGATATGATGAGTTCCTTTTTTTAATTTTAAGCCAATAAAAGCGCTATTTGTTTTAATAACGGGCACGCTATGACCATTATCAGTCGCTGTCCAACCTGTAGAGTAAGGGATAGATGATGTTAGGATACCTAATTTATTTGTTGTTATTTTGCCACTAACTCTATTTGTAGCAAATTTTAATGAATTTAATTTATTTTTCTGGATTTTTTTAACATCATTTGTGTAAGTTTGACCAAGCGGAACGGCAGTAATTTTAAGGTTGAATGAGTAAGTCCCTGAATTTGATAAAAGTAAATCCAAACTTTTGGGCATTTGTTTTTGATAGCCCATATTTAGGGTAGCATCAGATAAAACTTTAAAGAAAGAAAGATTTTCAATACCCAATTGCTCAATCGTATTAGTCGTTAAATTAGATTTAACCCCGATCGAATAGCCTGTATTGGAAGAACCTGTCGTCAGTTGCTTCCTAAGCGATTTCTGTGCTGACCGGGGACCATTCGTATCTAATAACTGGTTATCTGGTTTCGTAGTATTATTAAAAATAGCCATATTCACTTGTTCTTTAGAGGACAGTGATTGGTGCTTAATGTTAGTTAATGAAAGATGCAATTCAGAATTTTGATATTTTTTTGCGTTCTTAATGTCAATCTGATAGCTATCTGAAACAGGATTATTACGATAGTGATTATTGGTAATACGTGTTTTTGTTTCGTTAGGTTCTCCGGCGTTCACTGTTTTTACAATTGTATAGGCAACGTTTTCAGTATCAAATGTTGATTGTTTCTGGTTAAATCCGGATGTATCCGCGATACTAACGGCTTTAGCTAATTGACGTTCTTGATCAGAAGCGGATAATTTAGCAGTTTTTTGATTTGAAGTGACATCAGATTGCCAATAAATTAATGGAAAATTATTCTTAGTTTCATAAAGATTGGTTTTCTCAGGTTTATTTTTATTTTCAGATTTAGTTTTGAGTAATGTATAACCATAGGGGATCTTTGACTCATTTGGCTCATTTGAATGAGTAAAGAGATACTTAACGCCAAAAAAGTTATTAGCGATTGTTCGATCATCAAAATTTTCAATCGGAATATTATTGTTATATTGAGCATTTTGTAACCTGTTTGAAAATACTCCGACTGCGCCATTTTGAATCGAGTAGTATGAGTTAATTAAATTTAAATCATTATTTAAATTATTTCGTAACATGTAGTTAGAACCAAAGTTATAATTTTGGCTAATCGTTGAAACACGAAATGAGTTAGATTTAGGAAGAGAATTATCTAATCCATCAAATAGATTAGATGATAGTTTCTGGTAACTACCAGAGGGCATTAAAGTCTTACTATAAAAGTTAGTGAAAGGTGATGCAAAAGAAACCCCAGTAAAGATCAAGTTCACTAGGATAAGACCGAATATGATTCGACCAGAATTTTTATTTTGACGGTAAAGTAAGATTGCGACAAAAAAAGAAATTAAAAAGATAACAGGAATGAAAATTTCTGTCGTCCCATTAATATAAAAGGGTAATGATACTAAAAGTAAATAGATACCAAGACAAATACTGAGGTATTTAATTTCAGGCAACGTTATTTTTTTGAGAGAATCAATGAAGAAGGCACTTCCAAGTGAAATGGGAACAAATAATAATAGAATCCAACGATTAGAAGGGGCTTGAAAACCATTAAACATCGCACCAAACATTGGGAATAGTAACATAATCAACCCAATTGAAAGACTCGTTGTCATTAGTGGGTAGTGTTTCCAATGGTAAAACAGATGGAATAATGCTAGAACAGCTAAACTACTAAAGCCAAATTTAACCCAGAAAGAAGATACTCCGCCAGCAAGTAATTGAGCAGGTAAATTAATGTAGTAATAAGCGGGGAAAGAGGTCAAACCATTTGCGAATAGACCACCTGACCGAGTTGAACTAAAGACCGCAAGAATTGACGGTAGCATGATAAAGGCAGAAATCAGTAAACTGATGACTGTACTGATTAAAAAAGTGCCCGCTGTTTTAAAGAAACTGAGATTTTTTCGATAATAATAAATGAAACGTAGTACTAAATATACAAAAGCACCGATGCCTAAGACTATGGCGAAGTAAAAGTTACTGATAAACATCCATGAAAAAGCAAAAATGAAGAAATGTGGTTTAAACCCTTGTAAAATTTTTTCTATTCCGACAATTATAAGTGGAAAAAGAATGAATGGTGTTAGGAAAAAAGGTTGCATTAGGGATGAATAAAGTGAAAAAGAAGTGAAGGTATAAATGATTGCCCCACCTAAGATCGCGCTATTCGTTAATTTAAAGTGTCTCGCAAAGAAGATAAATGATAGCCCCACGCAAAATAACCTCAAAATGAGTGTGAGCTGGTAAATAGTCACAACGGCACTTGAGGGAAATAATAGCGTAATATAGGCGAATACGTCTCCAATAACGTAATAAGCAAATGTTTGAAATTGATCTGCGCCAAGCCCTAATTTCCAAGACCACATTTGGAGTGGTTGAAAGGGATGGTTGATGAATTCACCAAGTAGTTGACGATAATTTTCTAATACAGGTAGATGCTGTTCAGCAGGATCATGACTTTGAATTAAAGAGTATCCAGCTAGTTTGTAAGTTCCAAAAATAAGAACAGCTAAAATTGCAAAAATGATAATGTAATAAAGATAGGTCATTTTTGATTTTTTTAGATCGAAACGAAACTTCTGCATAGCTGGAATCCCCCTATAATTAATCCTTTTTTGAACTGAAGACGTCTGATTCTTTAATAATATAGACGGGTCTGTTTTTGACTTCTAAGAAAATTTTACCTAAGTATTTACCAAGAATCCCAATACAAAACAATTGAATGCCACCCATCATTAAGATAACTGAAATCGTTGATGGCCAGCCAGCTGTTGGATCACCATAGAGTAACGCTCTAATAATAATAAAGATAATTGCAAAAAGAGAGCCAACAAATGATAGGAAACCAACAAATGTTGCAATTGAAAGAGGTACTTCTGAAAAGGCTATGATACCGTCTAATGAATATTTGAATAAGCCCCAGAAATTCCAACTTGTTTTACCAGCAACACGTTCTTGATTTGTGTATTCTAAGTATTCCGTATTAAAACCAACCCAACTGAAGATACCTTTTGAAAAACGATTGTATTCTGACATTGATAAGACAGCATCAACCATTTGACGGGTCATTAAGCGATAATCGCGGGCACCATTAACAATCTCAGTATCTGAGATGCGATTTATTAATTTGTAGAAAAGAGTAGCGAATGCAGAGCGAATCACAGGTTCACCTTGACGAGTTGTCCGACGTGTCCCCACACAGTCGTAGTCATTTTCTGGATCTTCTAAAATAGCTAACATCTTAGGCAAAAAGCTGGTTGGATCTTGTAAATCAACGTCCATAACAGTTACGTAATCGCCAGTCGCTTTTTGTAAGCCACAATATAAAGCAGCTTCTTTTCCAAAATTTCGTGAAAATGAAGCATAATGGACTGTTGCTGGATGATCTTTTTGTAATTGGCGCATTTCTTTGAGGCTGTTATCAGATGAACCATCATTAATAAACCAATATTCTAATCGGATATCTGGTAAATTGATAGACTCCTTTTCAACCGCATCAAAAAAAAGCGGAATAGATTCTTGTTCGTTGTAACATGGCACAACGATTGAAAGAACTTTGGTTGTCATAAATAAAGTGCCCCCTAGGATGAATTTACTGAATTTTATTTTATGATTTTTTGAAAATAAATAACTTACTAAAAATATAATTAATTAAAACGATGAAAATTTGATCAAATAACTTAACGAGTGATGCATCTAAGTGTAAAACAGAAACACCAATTGTCATAATTAATTGATCAATGACTAATGATAGAAGTCTAAAGCCAAAGAAAGATAAAACTTCACGTATTAAACCTGAAACATGAGTGTTCTTTGAGCCAAATACCCAAAGCTTATTAGTGACGAATGCAAAAACAACCGAAACAAACCATGCAATTACGTTTGCAAATTGATAATTTACACTAAGGTATGATTGGAAAACAACAAAAGTAACGATGTTAATTAGGGTTGTTAGACCACCAAAAATTAAATACGAAATTAGGGCATAATGTTTATGAAATAATTCATTTATTTTATTCATGACTAGTTTTCACTGCTAGTTACTTTATCAAATAGCTCTTTAGCAAAAGCTTCTAATTTAGTGATATCTTCTTCTTCAGGTGCTAAATCGATTTTTAGATTAGCTGAACCCTTTGTTGCGCCTGCTTCTTCGAAAGCTGAACCAAACTTATCAACAGCAGTTCCAAAAAACTCACCATAAAATGTATCGCCAGAACCGGCAACACCGAATAATTTACCGGTTAAATCAAGCTCCTGTAAGTCTTCATAAAAGTCCATGCCTTCATCAGGAAGTGAGCCTTCGTCATAAGTATAAGGAACGACAACGCTGATATCGAAGTTAGTTAAATCAGATGCATCTGATTGTGAGATTTCTTCCATCTCAACTGTTGCACCTAAATTTTCAAATGCTTCGGTAATAATGTCAGCGATGTCTTCATTATTACCTGTAATTGTTGCAAAAATAACTTTAGCTGAAACCAAACTAAATTCCTTCTTCCATATTAAAATAGTAGTTAAAGTATATCAGATAAAAAAACGATTGTGAAAGGAATTGAGTATCTCGTAACAAATTCTATACAATTGCGGTATAATAGTTGAGAAGAATTATTTATTATAGGAGGAAACAAATTAAATGATCACATTAAAATCAGAACGCGAAATTGAAGAAATGCGTGCTTCAGGTGCTATTATTGCAGGGATGCATAAGGGATTACGAGATATTATAAAACCAGGTATTTCTAGTTGGGAAATTGAAACTTTCTCACGTAAGTATATTGAAAGCCATGGTGGTGTTGCTGAACAAATTGGCTTTGAAGGCTATAAATATGCGACTTGTGTCAGCATTAATGATGAAATTTGTCATGCTTTCCCACGTAAAGGGTTAATTTTAAAAGATAATGATTTAGTTAAAGTAGATACAGTTGTTAGTTTACATGGCGCAATGAGCGATTCTTGTTGGAGTTATGTTGTTGGTGAATCTACACCAGAAATTGATAAATTAATGGCAGTAACGCATAAAGCCCTTTACTTAGGAATTGATCAAGCCGTTATTGGTAACCGTATTGGTGATATTGGTCATGCTATCCAAACTTATACTGAAGACCAAATGGGCTATGGTGATGTTCGCGAATACGTTGGACATGGCATTGGACCTACCATGCATGAAAGTCCTTCCGTACCTCATTATGGTCAAGCTGGTAAAGGATTACGTCTTAAAGAAGGGATGACAATTACTATTGAACCCATGATTAATATTGGCGGTTGGGAATCAGAAAGTGATGATCCTAACGGTTGGACAACAAGAACTGCTGACGGTAGTTTGTCGTGTCAATATGAACATGTTATTGTTATCACAAAAGATGGTCCTAAGATTTTAACCTCTCAAGATCCAGAATTTGATGCGAAATATTTATAAAATAGATAGCTACAATGAACTGCTAACTTAATTGTTTAGCAGTTTTTTTGTATAATGTAGCGGATTCATGATAGAATTGTAATATTCGTAGAGTTTGAGATAAATTAATGGGATTTTGTATATCGTATAAAGAAAAAAAGGAGAAGTTAATTATGAAAGTTAGAAAAGCAATTATACCTGCAGCAGGTTTGGGAACTAGATTTTTACCAGCAACAAAAGCAATGGCTAAAGAAATGTTACCTATCGTGGATAAACCAACGATACAGTACATTGTTGAAGAAGCTAAAGCAGCAGGGATTGAAGATATTTTAATTGTTACGGGTAAAGGGAAACGCCCAATTGAAGATCATTTTGATTCAGTACCTGAATTGGAAGCTAATCTTAAAGCTAAAGGTAAATTAGAACAATTAAAAATGGTTGAGCAAACAACTGATATTAATTTGTTCTTTATTCGCCAGTCACATCCTAGAGGTTTAGGGGATGCTGTTTTAATGGCTAAAGACTTTGTTGGTGATGAACCCTTTGTTGTTATGTTGGGTGATGATATCATGCAAGATAAGGTACCATTAACAAAACAATTGATGGATCGCTATGAAGAAACACATGCTTCAACATTGGCTGTAATGGAAGTCCCACATAAAGAAGTATCAAAATATGGGGTTATTGCACCACAAAGTGAAGTGTCAAAAGGGCTATATGATGTTGAAAAATTTGTTGAAAAACCAGCTGTTGATGAAGCACCAAGTGATTTAGCTATTATTGGTCGTTACTTGTTAACACCAGAAATCTTCGGGATGTTAGAAACACAAGAACCTGGTGAAGGTAATGAAGTCCAATTGACTGATGCTATTGATCGTTTAAATAAAGTGCAACGTGTATTCGCGCATGAATTTAAAGGTGATCGTTATGATGTTGGAAATAAATTCGGTTATTTAAAAACAAGTATTGATTTTGGTTTGAAACATCCAGAAGTTAAGGATGAACTTAGAGAATACATTAAAGAGTTATCTAAAAAATTATAATAAAATTAGAAGATTGGGCTGATTTTAAATGCTCAATCTATTTTTTTGTCTAAATGTGATACAATTTATTCTTATATAGATGTATTTCGCGGAGGAATCGTATGAAAAGTAAGTTCGTTCAGTTTATTAAAATATTTAAAACACAATTTATTAATGCCGATGTTAGTAATTCTTCGGTTATTATTGCGTACTATACGTTATTATCGATTTTTCCAGCAATTATTTTTATTGGTAATTTAATACCAATGCTTCATTTAAAGGTGTCCGTTATTTTAGAATATGTAAAAGTTGTGATGCCATCCGCGATATATAGCATTTTAGCACCGTTTATTGAATCGTTTCTGAAAAATGGAAATGGTGGATTATTGTCAATTGGTGCTGTCGTAACGTTATGGACGACAAGTAAGGGGATTAATGCATTGAAGAAAAGTTTCAACCATGCCTATAGTGTTGAAACGAAGCAAAATCCAATTGTTGGGCGAATTGTATCGTTTGTGTTAACGATTGGGTTAGTTATCTCCTTAGGTGCTATTATTTTGTTCTTTGGGTTCAGTCAAATAGTAGTTGAGGTGTTGACACCCATTTTACATTTGCCGGGAGAATTTTTAACTGTGATTACCACGGTTAAATGGCCTGTCGCCTTAATCGGTATTTTTATTATTATTTTATTACTTTATCGGATATTACCTAGTGCAAGACTTAGGTTCAGGGCAGTTTTACCAGGGGCAATTTTGACAACCATTGGGTGGATTTTATTGACCCAAGTATTTTCGATATACGTGCAGTATTTCGGTGGCGCTTTTAGTAGTTATGGTGCAATCGGAACAGTAATGATTATGTTATTCTGGCTGGATTTTGGGGCATGGATAATCATGCTAGGTGCTGTTCTTAATGCATCGATTGCTATTGTTCGACATGGTGAAGTTGAAGCACAATCTATTCAGCTAAATAGCTTATTTAAGCAATATAAAAGTCGATTTAGTAAGAAAAAATAAAATATTATAAATCGTTAGGGGAGGTAAGTTAATTGAAAAATAAGTCGATTAATTTAAAAAATCATGTCGGTGTATTTATTGTTATGTTTAGTGTGAGCTTGTTTTTAGTCTTACCTCAGATACTCGCACATAGTTTAGTTTTAGGTTCTGATTCTTTATTTCATTTTAATCGTATTTACGATATCTATATGCAATTTAAAACAGGCAATTTTAACTATTTCCAAACAAATTACGGGTTTCAACAAAGTGGTCGGATTATCAATGCTGTGTATGGGCCTGGATTTGCTTATCTGCTAGGTGGGTTGCTACTACTCGTACATAGTTGGTTTAATTTTCAGGTTATTTCTTCTTTTTTAATTTTCTTTATTAGTGGTTACTCAATGTATTTACTAGCTAAAGAAATAACTTCGACCAAAGATATCTCACTATTAATGGCTGTTCTTTTTATGGGTAGCTTGTGGATTGCGCGATGGTCAACTGAGCAAAATTTTATGGCTTGGGGTATCATGCTAGTGCCACTAGTTGTTTTAATGGGTGTTAAAATGATCAAAAATAACGCAGAAGGATTGCGAATTCTACCCTTAGCGTTAACCATGTCGGTAATGATACAGGTACATGTTTTAAGTGCCTTGATGTCGATTGGTGTCCTATTCGTTTTTTTTATAGTTGGTTTTATTCAAACGAATCAAAAATCGAAACTATTATTAACCTGTTTTTGGGCGGGGTTATTATCGTTAGTTCTGACATTTAATGTTTGGGGTGCCATGTTAGATGTTTTCGCAAACAATAAATTATACGCACCGCACGTTAATGTGATGATGTCCAATTCAACTATGAATTTATCGATGGGGGGGCCAACGCTTACTAAAATTGGTTTGGTTATGAGCTTCATATTTGTAGTACAAATTAGTTTATTGTTTATAAAACAAGCAAAATTTACGGTTACTAATAAAGTAGTAACTAGTTTAGGTTTAGTTTTCTTAGTCTTAACGTCAAAATTAGTTCCTTGGACGGATTTAGCCCAGGTTATCCCATCAATACAAAGTTTCTTGCAATACCCACGTCGCTTTGAAGGGTTCGCTGTAGTTTTATTATTAGCGGGTTTTAGTGCAACACTATCAAGTAGTTCATTTAAAAATTATCGGAAGTATATTGATCTATTCTTAATTGTTGGAGGTCTTGTTGTCGGAGTACAATCGTATTTAGAAATTCAAAAAAGTAATGAAGCATGGCATACTAATCAGTCGATAGTTTCTCCCAATAATGTTGATATCGCAGATAATACGAGTAACGAACAGATTACCAAAGCATTTATGAGTTCAAATCTAGATGATGGTTTAAAGTTGATTACCAAGGCATCGCCAGACTATTTACCTAATAATCGAGTATTAAGTGAACGTCCTTATCATGATTATCGATTAGACATGAAAAAAAATAAAGATGAAGTAAGTAAAACGATTAATAGTGAAGGAAAGTTAAGTCTGAGTTGGAACGCAACAAAAAAAGGAAATGAGATTTCTTTACCCGCGATAGTCTATAATAATTCAACTGTTCAATTAAATGGTAATAGCCTTGATCCTAAAAAAATGACCTTGTCAACTATGGGTAGTCCAACCGTTAAAGCAACTAAAATAGGTACAAATAGGTTAGTCATTGGTTATCATACGAAAATAATAACAAGAATTAGTTTAATCATCGTTCTAGCCACTTGGATAATTAGTTGCGTTAGTGCTGTTTTTATAAAAATCACTGATTATAAAAAAGAAATTAAGTTATGATATAGTTTTAACAAGTAATAGGGACTTCAAAAAGAGAACATAATTAATGATGTTCTTTTTCTGTATTAAAAATGAAATATAATACTTTTAAATATAACGTATAATTAAAAGTGTAGAGCACTACAACTTTGAAAGCGTGGTCAAAATGTTTAGAATATCATATCAGTTGACAATAAGATTAAACAATGATTAGACAAACGATTTTAAGTTTCATTTAAGTCTGGTAACATGTATAATAAATTATTGTGTCATTGTATACATCTAAAAAATTTAGGGGTAATTAATTATGAGTGAAGATAATATTAAACACCAAGGTAGCCACAAGAAGCATCATCATAAAAAGAAAAAAATGAGTACACTGAAAAAATGGGGGATTGGTGTCGGAATCGTCGTTGCCGCACTATTGGTTATTGGTGGTGTGTTGATGGCGAAGGTTTATCTAGATGCAAAAGACGTTGTAGATAATACATATCAAAAAGTAAATGTTAAAAGTAAACGAACAACCGGGAGTGTCTCTCTTGATAAAGAGGCGCCTTTCTCAGTTTTAATTTTGGGTGTTGATACGGGCGAAGATGGGAGAACAGATCAAGGTCGATCGGATACAATGATGGTTGCGACAATTAATCCTAAAACAAACTTGACGACATTAACGAGTTTACCTCGTGATACGAAGATTCCGATTACAGGTCACGGGACAGATAATAAATTAAATGCTGCATATGCTTATGGGGATGTTTCCTTAGCGATGGATACTATTCAAAACTATTTAAATATTCCAATTGATTACTATGTTCAGATGAATATGAAGGGCCTGGAAGAATTAACGGGTGCCGTTGGTCCAATTACGGTCAATAATCCATTTGCTTTTTCAGCGGGAAGGCATCAATACGTAAAAGGTGATATTGAGTTAACTGAAAGTAATGTTTTAGACTTTTCTAGAATGAGACATTCTGATCCTAATGGTGATTACGGGCGTCAAAAAAGACAACGCTCGGTTGTGACTGAATTAGGTAAAAAAATAGCTTCTATTGATGGTGTCACAAATTATCAAGCAATTTTGAGTGTACTTGAGAGCAATATGAAAACAAATTTGAAATTTTCTGATATGAAAAAAATAGTGACTCAGTATCGTAGTGCTATAGGCACAATTAAAGATGTTCAACTTCAAGGACAATCACAAATGATAAATGGTGTGTCGTATGAAGTTGTTCCATCAGCACAAGTAACGAAAGTATCCAACATGATCAGAAAACAATTAGACTTAGACTAGGAGAATTATATCAATGGAAGAGACAATCAATCTTGAACAAGTTTTTAGCATTTTAAAGAAACATCTTAAATTAATTATTGGGTTAATAATTGCGGGGGCACTATTAGCATTTTTTGTAACCATGTTCTTTATGACGCCAAAATATAACTCGACTGTTCAAATATTAGTTAATAGAACAGAAACTGCCAATAATGTAGGGGCTGCTTACAATACACAGCAAGCAGATGTCCAAATGATTAATACGTATAAAGACATTATTCAAAATAAAATTGTACTAGATCCTGTGAGAAAAGAAATTGCTAAAAAAGATAATTTCGTTGGTACGAGTGATGATTTAAAAAATCAGATAAGTATATCAAATCAAGAAAATTCACAGGTTTTTAGTGTAACTGTTAAAGATACTAATGCATATCGCGCGGCTGATATTGCAAACTCTGTTGCTGATACGTTTAAAAATAAAATAAAAAAAGTGATGAAAGTTAATAATGTAACAATTGTTGCTGATGCAGTTGCAAAACCTAATGCAGTATCACCTAATAAAAAGATGAATGTATTAATAGGTCTGTTACTAGGGGGGCTTATCGGAATTGGGATTGCATTCGCAATAGAACTTTTTGATAAAACAGTTAAAAACGCTGATTTTTTGACAGATCTTGGTCTTTCAAACTTAGGTATGATTAACCATATTGACGAAACTAATAAGAGTCAAGGACTTTTTGGACAATCAACACCAAGAAAAAGAAAGCATACTAATTAAAATAGATAAGGGGTTATTGAATGATGAGTTTATTAAAAAAAGATAAAAAGTTATCAACTGATAGTATTGATAACGGTGTTGGATTAATTACTGTTACTCAACCAACATCAACGATTGCAGAACAATTTAGGACTGTACGTACGAATATCCAATTTTCAAGTGTTGATAAAGAAATGAAAGTTATTATGGCGACATCATCAGGTCCATCAGAAGGCAAGTCAACAGTTATAACTAATCTTGCTGTAACATATGCTAATCAAGGACTGAAAGTATTGTTAATTGATGCCGATATGCGTAGACCAACTGCGCATCAAACTTTTGGTTTGAGTAATGAAACCGGGCTTACAAATTGTTTGACTGAAAAAAGTATTGATGTTGCAAAAGCAGTTGAAGAAACACCAATTGAAAATTTATATGTTATGCCTGCAGGTCCTACTCCACCGAACCCTTCAGAATTATTGAATACAAAACGGATGGATTCTTTAATTACAGCTGTCGCTGAACAAATGGATATGGTTATCATCGATACACCACCATTAATTTCTGTAACAGATGCACAAATTGTTGCAACAAAAGTTGATGGTACAATTTTAGTTGTGAGACAAGGTGTGGCAAATAAAGGTGCCGTTTTGAAAGCAAAAGAATTATTAGATACCGTTCATGCAAGAATCATTGGGACGATTTTGAATGATGTTTCAGGTAGTGATGAGTCAGGTTATTATGGTGGGTATTATGGCTATTATAAATAATAATTAAGTAGACGTAGGATAATTTAAGGAAGCAGGGATTATAGGTGACTAGGAAAAGTAAACAGGTTGTTTTAACTGGATTGGATAGTTTGATTTGGGTAGTTTCAATTTCATTATCGAGGTTATTTTTAGGGCCGTATATTAGTTTTAGTAACTCTGATTTATTGGAATTTGGGTGTATATGTTTGATTTTATACCTAATAATTGGATACTCATTAAACCTCTTTTCTAAAATTAATAGGTATGCTAGCTTTAAAGAAATAATTGCAATTTTTATTGCAATAACAATTACAGCAGTTATTAGTAATATTAGTTATTTTTTCATAAGTTCAAATTATAGTATTCGTTTTGGAATATTAACTTATTTACTGGCCCTCCTTTTTATTGGTGGCAGCCGATTTGCATGGCGCTATCTTGTTGAAAATATCTTTAATAATGAAGAATCAGAAACATTAATTACAACATTAATAGTCGGTGCAGGGGATGGCGCAGAAGCTTTAATGGAAAGAATACAAAGAGATAATGCCGACTTGAATGTTATTGGATACGTCGATAATGATATTCAAAAACAAAAAATGTGGATGATGGGTAAGAAAGTTTTGGGAACTTTCCAAGAAATTCCAATGATTGTCGAAGAATACGATGTTGAACAGGTCTCAATTGCTATTCCTTCATTAAGTCCCCATAATTACGAGGACTTGTTAGATATTTTAAATCCTCTAAAAGTTAAAATTAATCGCATGTCAAGTTTTGAAGATATGTTAGAAGACAATAGTGATTCTAGAAAAATGCATGAGATTGACGTTGTTGATTTACTGGGTCGACAAGAGATTAAACTTGATATGGCTAAGATTGAAAGCAAAATATATGGTAAAACAATTTTAGTTACAGGAGCGGGTGGCTCTATTGGTTCAGAAATTTGTCGACAGGTTAGCAAATTTGGTCCTAAACGACTAATTTTACTAGGACATGGAGAAAATTCAATTTATTTGATTCATCAAGAATTAAAAAATCTTTATGCTGGGAAAATTGAAATTGTGCCGATTATTGCGGATGTTCAAGACCGGGCACATATTTTTGACTTAATGGCACAATATAAACCAGAAATAGTCTATCATGCTGCAGCACACAAACATGTACCATTAATGGAAGCTAACCCAACTGAAGCCATTAAAAATAATGTTTATGGTACGAAAAATGTTGCTGAAGCTGCTAAGTCTGCAAATGTGAAATCATTTGTAATGATTTCAACTGATAAAGCAGTAAATCCGCCTAATATTATGGGGGCAACGAAACGTCTCGCTGAAATGATTGTAACTAGTTTGAATGAACCAGGTCATACAAAATTCGCCGTTGTTCGTTTTGGTAATGTTCTTGGTAGCCGTGGTAGTGTTGTACCACTGTTTAAGAAACAGATAGCTAAAGGTGGACCAGTTACTGTTACTGATCTTAGAATGACAAGATTCTTTATGACAATTCCTGAAGCTAGCCGTTTAGTGATTCAAGCGGGGACGCTATCTAAAGGTGGAGAACTATTTATCTTAGATATGGGTAAACCGGTTAAAATTGTTGATTTAGCACGAAAAATGATTAAATTAAGTGGATATACTGAAAACGATATTGATATTGTTGAGTCAGGTATGAGACCTGGAGAGAAACTGTATGAAGAATTATTAGTAAGTAGTGAAAAACAGCAAGAGCAAGTATTTGAAAAAATTTTCTTGGGTAAAGTAACACCATACAAGATTGATGAAATTATGAGTTTTGTTAAGAGTGTAGAGCCGTTAACTGGTACTGCTTTGAAAAAAGAAGTTATTAGATATGCACATACTCATAATGGTGAACCCTCAATTGATTCGGAAGGTATGCGTTAATGTATAAAAAATATTTTAAAAGAACAATTGATTTTGTTATTTCTTTAGTAGGCCTTGTACTTTTATCGCCTATTTTTTTAATTATCGCAATTATTGTTAAAGTCGATTCGAAAGGCCCTATTTTCTTTGTACAAAAGCGGGTAAGTATTAATAAAACCTACTTTGGTATTTTAAAATTTAGGACGATGAGAACTGATACACCTGATGTACCTACTCACTTATTGAAAGATCCGGATGCTTTCATTACTCGCTCGGGTAAAATTTTACGAAAAACGAGTCTTGACGAATTACCACAAATTATTAATATTTTAACAGGTAAGATGAGTATCGTTGGTCCTCGACCAGCACTTTGGAGTCAAGAAGATTTAATTAACGAACGTGAAAAGTACGGCGCTAATAACGTTTACCCAGGGTTAACTGGATTAGCACAAATTAGTGGGAGAGATGAATTATCTATTGCTGAGAAATCAAAAATTGATGGTGATTACGTGCAACTTTTATCTTTTTCAGAAGATTTAAAAATTTTTTTTGGAACAATTACATCAGTTTTAAAGAGTGATGGTGTAAAGGAAGGTAAGAGTGATGACTAAACGAGTTTTGATAACCGGTGCACATAGTTATATTGGAGGGGCATTTAAAAGCTGGATTAATAAATCAGAATCGGAAGATATATCAGTTGATATGATGAGCGTTCGAGATGATAAATGGAGAGGAAAAAATTTTGGTCTATATGATGTAGTACTTAATGTTGCGGGTATTGCACATGTATCTTCGGATCCGAGTATGGAGGATCAATATTATAAAGTAAATAGAGATCTCGCAATTAATTTGGCTAAAAAAGCTAAATCTGAGGGAGTGAAACAATTTATTTTTTTATCAAGTATGATAGTATATGGTGAAAAAAATGGACTACAAAATACTAATATAATTACTCGAGAGACAATAATGAACCCAATTGATTTTTATGGTGATAGTAAGCTACAGGCAGATGTAGAAATTCAAAAATTAGCAGACGATAACTTTAAAACGGTTGTTATCAGAACTCCGATGGTTTACGGACCGAATAGTAAGGGTAATTTTCCAAGGCTACTGAAGTTAGCTGAGAAATCCCTGATTTTCCCAAGTATTAACAATGAACGAAGTATGATTTATGTAGATGTATTAACAGAATTTATCAAACAGATAATTATTAATGATGCATCAGGCCTTTATTTCCCTCAAAATAAAGAATATGTTTCTACAAGCGATGTAATCAAAGTAACAAGGAAATTATTAAGAAAGAAAGTATACTTTATCTCTATTTTTAATCCGCTTATTTCTCTATTATCAAGGAAGTTTCGTGTTTTTAATAAAATATATGGTAGTAAAGTTTATGATAAAAAAATTAGCGAGTGCTCTTTCGAATATACATTAGGACTTACATTAGAAAATACGATAACGAAAATTTTAATGGAGGATAAGAAATGAAAAAAGTTTTAATCGTTGCGTCGGTTGCTTCAATGATTGAACAATTTAATATGGATAATATCAGAATATTACAAGAATTAGGATATAATGTGGAAGTTGCAACTAACTTTTATTCCGCTGGAACTATACCAGATGATATGGCTAATTCCTTAAAAAAGAAGCTTGAAGGAAAAAATATAATTTGTCATCAAATTGACTTTTTAAGAGGAATTGGTTCAATAAAAGCAAATAAAAAAGCATATAATCAGCTTGAAAAATTAGCAAGTACAACTACCTATAATTTTGTGCATTGCCATTCACCGATGGGAAGTGTATTAACTAGATTAGTTTTTAAAAATAATAAAGAAACTAAAATTGTTTATACGGCACATGGCTTTCAGTTCTTTAAGGGCGGGCCGAAAAAAGATTGGATATTATTTTATCCTATAGAACGTTACTTATCTAAATATACGGATATTTTAATAACAATCAACAATGAAGATTACTCAATTGGAAAATCTTTTGGTATAAAAGAAGTTTTACATGTGCCTGGCGTTGGAATAAAATGGGAACAATTACGAGAACAATCAACTAATATCGATGAATTGAAAACTGATTTAAAGATAAGTAAGAATAGTAAAGTGATGATTTCTGTAGGTGAATTATCTAAGCGGAAAAATCATATTGTGGGAATAGAAGCAGTAAATAAATTGAAAGATAAAATTGATATTACATATATTATATGCGGTGTTGGAGATCAAAGAGATTTATTAGAAAAAAAAGTGAAAGAGTATGGATTAGAAGAAAAGATTATTTTTACAGGTTATTCTGAAAATATTAAACAATATTTAGATATAGCAGATTTTTCTCTTTTTCCATCTA
This sequence comes from Dellaglioa sp. CoH-56-MRSF-11, assembly GCF_056782135.1. Next base: position 127,482 of record NZ_JBXAYE010000003.1, read on the forward strand.
AACGAGAAGGATTAGGACTAGCGGGATTAGAAGCTATGGCTACTGGTCTTCCATTAGTAAGTACTTACTTAGGGGGGATCAAAGATTACACAGAAAATGGTATCAGCGGGTGTGTAGTGGATGATCCTACTGATATTTCCCAGTTTGTGAAAGCTATAGAAAATTTACTAGGCATCAATGATAAAGAATACGAAAAAATTGTTAAAAACAATATTGAAGTATCAAAAAAATATAGTATTAAGAATGTAAATGAAATTATGTATAGTTTATATTCTAAAATTTAAATTATGCGATGTTGTCTATAAATTGAAAGGATTCGCAATGATTAAAAACACAAAAATAGTATTGATAGCTATATATTTTGGAGAATTACCAAATTATTTTGATTTATGGTTAAAATCAGCGGAATATAATAATGAGATAGATTTTCTAATATATACTGATCAAAATATATCTACAACCATACCGAATGTTAAAATAAAAATAGTCAACTTTAAAGATATTCAAGCGAAAATAAGATCACATTATACATTTCCTATAAAAATTAATAATCCGTATAAGTTGAATGACTACAAACCGGCTTACGGTGAAATATTTGAGGAAGACATCTCGGGATATGATTGGTGGGGATTTGTGGATATTGATACTATATTTGGAGATTTAAAAAAATTTTTATCTGAGGATATACTAAAAAAATATGACAAAATAAATACTCGTGGACATTTTCAAATGTATAGAAATAATAATCAAATTAATAATGCATATAAAATTGATCATCATAAAAAAGGGACGTACAATTATAAGCAGGCATTTACAACTGATGACGCAACTCACTTTGATGAAATTTGGGGAACTGCAAAATTTATGCCCGACACAGATATGAGAATATATGATCCATATAAAGAAAAGGTCTATTATGCTGATATTTGGGTAAAAGCATTTCGATTTATAACACTTGATATTTCTGAGGGAAAACAATATCAAGTGTTTAGATGGCATGATGGGGAACTAGTAATGAATTATATTGATAACGGAAAAATTAAAACTAAAAAGATAGAATATATTCATTTACAAAAAAGAAAAATGCAAGTTGATGTTGAAATATCAAATGATGACCATAGCTTTTTAATTGTACCTAATAAGTTTATAACAGATGAAAAGTTGTCTATTGAAAATATAAAGAAATATAATGAAGGAAAATGGCCTAATGGTATCCGCAGATATTTCCAATATTATATTAAGCAATTATTTAATGGGGAGCTTAAGGCTAGAATACGAAGAATTTGGCTCTAAATATAAGATTGAAAATAGATTAACACTTTTTATCTGAATATTAAAATCACTAATAAATATTAAGGAGAACTTAGTCATGAGTGATAATTTTAAAATTGATTTTGTAGTGACATGGGTTGATGGAAATGATGATATCTGGCGGAATAAAAAAAATAAGTACGCGGGAAACAAAAATTTAAATGCGGATGAACGTTTCAGAGATTATGATATTTTTAAATGGTGGTTTGAAGGTGTAAAAAAATTTGCACCATGGGTAAACCATATTTTTTTAATTACCGACAAACAAGTTCCGAAGTTTCCATTGGACATGAAAAATCTAACAATTGTTGATCATTCTGATTTTATTCCTGAAGAATATTTACCTACTTTTAATTCGAATGTCATTGAAATGAATATTCCAAGAATTAAAAATTTATCGGAACATTTTATCGTATTTAATGACGATACGTTTATAACTAACAAGGTAGATCCAACAGATTTCTTTTCTCAAGATGGGACTCCTAAGGATGTAGGATTAATGGGACTTATTCAACCGTCGGAAGAATTTTCGTTAATACCTTTTAATAATATACTTATTATTAATAAGTGGTTCTCAAAAAATAATATTTTGAAGAAGAATTTCTTTAAAATATTTAATTGGCAATACGGGTTTCAAAATGTAAGAAATTTCTTAGTTTTACCATATAGGTCTGTTCTGGGATGGTATGAACCGCATTTGCCTAGTAGTTTATTGAAAAGTACATTTAAAGAAATATATCAAAAAGAACCAGCTTTGTTAGCCGAACTTAGTAAAAATCGTTTTCGTACTAGAAATGATGTAAATATTTGGTTGGCACGCGATTGGCAACTTTCAAAAGGGAATTTTGAACCACGTAGATTTTCGTTTGGAAAGTTTGAGAAGTTGCCAGAAGATGGAGATTTTTCAAAAATAAAGCGCGCCTTAAAATCCAAGGCAAAAATAGTTGTTATAAACGACATATCGTTACCATTGGAGAGCCTTTCAGAAACGAAAGAACAATTAAGAAAAATATTCGCTGAACACTTTAGCTAATTAGGAGGATCTAATTATGAGTGACGTTGCAATTTTAATGGCTACCTACAATGGTGAAAAATTTTTAATGGAGCAAATTGAAAGTATTAAGAATCAATCATATGGGAATTGGCACCTATTTATTAGAGATGATTTTTCGAAAGATAATACCAGTAAAATTTTAGATAATTTTAAAAGAGATCCTAAAATAACGATACTAGATAGCTCGCTAAATATTAATGAAAAGGGCCAATTAGGAAATTTTGAAATTTTAATGAATAACGTTCCAGACCAGTATGAATATGTTATGTTCTCAGATCAGGATGATGTATGGTATACAAATAAAATTGAGATATCATTAAATGAAATTAGACACCTGCCTAACGAAAAAGTACTGCCTAAGCTTGTATATACGAATTATGACGAGTTTTTTGAAGTAGTGGGGGACGGAAGTGTGAACTACAGTGGTGTAGAAAAGAAAAATAAACCAACATATCAACGTATTTTTCTACATAACTGGTTAATGGGTAATACGATGATTATTAATCGTAACTTATTAGAAATTTCAAAAAACATCCCGATAGAAGCAGTTAATCATGATGCATGGCTTGCATTAGTTGCTGGATTATATGATGGGATTGGATATATAGATAGTGCGACTGATGGTCATAGAATGCATTCATTTAATATTACAAGAGGTGCCGATGCACATAAAAAAAGTACAATTATAAAAAGTAAGTTAATTGATTTAAAAAAATATAAAGTTAAATTTGATCGATTTTCCAAATTGGTTAATGAATTAGAACTACAATTTTCAAATTCGCCTATTAAAATAAAAAAAAGAATTACTATGTTGAAATATTTTGTAGAAAAGAAGGGTATCGAAGCCATAATATTTGGCAAAAAGAATGGTTTTTTTACCAATATTCACGGTCACAATACCTTACTCTATTTGGAGGAAATATTAAGGTTATTCAAAAAATAATGTTAGTATTTACATAAAATTTAATTAAAAATGGAATACAGCATAAGCAAATTTCATTAATTGTTTAAGAAATGACTATCTAGGAGTTTATATGACATATTTATTTGCAATAGTAACCAATTTCTTTTTGGATCATGTTCATGGTAAAAAAAATAATATCATTCCGTTCATTGGAATCGGAATATTAGCATGGCTAGCGGGTGCTGCTAGTAAGATGACGACGACCGATTATCCTAGTTATCTTATTAATTATGATAATAGTTCTTTAGCACCATATAATCACCAATTTGAGTGGGGCTATATGTGGCTTTCTCGAATTTTTGCGGCAAACGGAGTGACATATGCTGATTTTAGATTAATATTATTTATTGTTAGTTTTATTATTTTGACAGTTGCAATATTAAGATTTACAAAGAATTTAGGATCTTTTGTTTGGGTTTTTGCAATTTTTCCTTTTTTTAATGAGGCAACACAGGCACGTAATTTTTTTATGATTTCTATTGCTCTATTAGGGCTAAGTTTTTTACAGAAAAAAAATGTAAAAAATATTATTATTGCCATCGGATTAATCTTATTGAGCGCATCAATGCATTCATCTGGATATATATTTTTAATAATAATTCCCTTAAGCTTTTTGAGCGAAAAATATGTGAAAATTTTTGTACAATTAATTATTGGTTTTTTTGTAATTTTAACAATTGTACAATTTATTCCAGGTTTAAGTGGTTTATTGAAAAATATAATAACGAAAGTTTCATTGCATTCATCTAGGACACAATTGTTTGATAAACTGAACACAAGTTATGCTGCTGGTTCATCAAAAATAATGCTTATAGAAATAGCTTTATCATATTTTTCAATGTTAGGACTTGGATATTATTTTTTGAAAATTAATAGCCTATCAACTGAGATTAAAAATAAATTGAAATTGTTATTCTTAATTTCGTTAACTGGTCTTGTAGCACTCCCATTTTTAGTTATGTCGATACAATATCAACGGTTCCAACGTAACTCTTTCGCACCAATTATAATTGCATACGCGCTAATTAGGGAGCATAAAGATGAGATTGATAGTAGAATATTATTAAAGATTGATTTAATGATGGTGGGGATACTCTTATTAGCTGTTATAGCGTTTTATGGAGTGTTAGTACCACAAGAATTTGTTGACAGTATTCCATATTTAGTACATTGGAAATCGCTTTAGCATTGTCGTTTAAAGAAAAGTAATTAAGGAGTAAATTTTTGAAAAATATAGCTGTGATTATGTCAACGTATAATGGCGAAAAGTACGTCGAGGAACAATTAAATAGTATTATTGAGCAAAAATATAAAAATGAAGATAACATACAGATTTATGTTAGAGATGATGGTTCAACAGATAATACAATAGATATTTTAAAAAGATACGAAAATAAAAATTTGTTAAAAATAATTTATTCAAGCGGAAATATGGGTGTTAAACGTTCCTTTTTTGAATTACTTAGGGTTGTCGATGCTGATTACTATTTTTTTTCTGATCAAGATGATGTTTGGGTTTCAGATAAAATAATGCAATTTATGGATAAATTTGATTTGTTAGACAATAAAATAACACAAGCTATATTTTCAGATCTTATGATTGCTGATAAAAAGGCTGTTTCAACAAATATTAAAATGTCTAAAATGTTAGTAGGCGAAAATTATAATCATTCATTGAATGATTTATTATTCAATTTTAAAGTAACCGGAGCGGCATTAGCAATTAATAAGAAACTAAGAGATGAAGTACTTATGTTAACAGATGAAGATATTGAAAATGTAACAATGCATGATTCAATTATTGCTAAAATCAGCTCAGCAAGTGGGAATTTAACGTACATTGATAAAGTAACGGTTTACTATAGACAACATGAAAATAACGTCATCGGAATTGGTAAGAGTAATGTACACTTGTATGAAGTTTTTCGTAGATTAAAAATAAGATATAAACAATTAGGTCGGATTAAAAAGGAAAATATTGTTCTGTATGAAAGATTTTCTAATATCATTAAAAATGATACTGAAAAAAAAATGCTAGAAGATACATATAAGTTTTATGATACAAAGAATATCTTTAAAAGATATTCTTTGTATCATAAATTTCATAGTTTAATTAATACAACAGCACAAAGAATAATTATATGGTTTGTTTAATAGAGAGTGATTAGGTGGTTACTATCAATTTAATAAAAAAAAGTTTTAGGCGTAATTTTATTACGGCATATAATATGATAAAGTATATGAAAAATAAGATGAACTACGGAAATAAAAGGTATAAACAAGTAAAAATAATTGAAGAAAAAACTGATTTTATTAATAGCGTGTCATTAGTGGCAATTATTAAAAATGAAGCACTATACGTTCAAGAATGGATTGAATATCATAAAATTATTGGTATATCAAAATTTTATATTTATGATAACGAATCTACTGATAATTTAAAAGAAATTTTAGAACCGTATATTAAAAGTAAAGTGGTTGAATATATCTATTTTCCGGGTGATAAGCAACAAATACCAGCATATCTGGATGCTGTCGAGCGCTGTAAGACAGAAACAAAATGGCTATTAACACTAGATTTAGATGAATATTTAGTATTAATTGATGAAAAAAATATTGATTCTTTTTTAAATGAATTTAGTGAAAACGTTGCTCAAATTGAAATTGGTTGGGTGATGTTCGGCTCATCTAATTTGATTAAAAAATCAAATGGATTAGTTACTGAGACATTTTTAAATAGATCAAAAAATGATATTATTTTAGATTCAAAACCTATCGTAAATCCTAGATTAGTAATTGATATGAGAATACCACATTGGTATGATGTGGCCGGTAAAACGACTGATGAAAACGGAAATAGGTTATGGGGATATCCATGGACAAATGAAAAAAGACCTAAAATTGTATCAAGGGAACACGTGAGGGTTAATCATTACTATGCAAAATCACTTGAAGAATTCGAGAATAAAGTAAAAAGAGGATATGCTGATCAAAGTAATGATATAAAAGAACGTAGTTATCTTGATTTTAAGAAGCACGATATTAATGATGTCTATGATAACGGCATGTTAAAGTACACGGATAAAATTAAAACAGAAATTAAACGTGTACAAGAACTTAACAGATGAGGGTAAGTGTGATGTATGAATAATAATTCTCGAACTGGTATAGCAGCTAAAAATACATCAATCGCTGCACTATCGCAAGTAATAATGTTAGTTTTGAAGTTTGCATTGCAGACAGTATTTATTAAAACTCTTGGTGCCGATTACATGGGAATCAATGGGCTATATGCTAATGTGTTGAGTTTTCTATCCTTTGCTGAATTAGGGATTGGTGGGGCGATAACGTACTCACTGTACGATCCTCTTGCTACTAGTAATCATGGTGAAATTGCTGGTGTCATGAATTTATTTAGAAAAGTGTATAATGTGATTGGTATCGTAATTTTGATTATGGGTTTAGCATTTACTCCATTTATAACTATTTTAATGAAGGGCGGTAGTCCTGTACCATTTCCGCGAGTTATGTTTGTACTATTTTTATTAAATACGGTTGTTAGTTACTTTTTTACGTATAAACGTTCCTTATTAATTGCAAATCAAGAAGGATATAAGGATAGTTTAAATAGATTAATTTTTACGATAATGCAGACAGTATTACAAATTATCTTTTTACTTTTATTTAGACAATATGTTTGGTACTTAGTAATCCAAATAATTATAACATTGTTATCTAACTTGAGAATTTCAAAACTTGTTGATAGGGAATTTGAATTTCTTTCCGAAATGAAAACTGTTAAAGTAAATCCTAAAGTCATCAACTATATGAAGAAAAATATATTTGGGACTGTTTCTTCAAAAATTGGTACTATATTAGTTTTTGGAACGGATAATATATTAATATCGGCATTTTTAGGCGTTAGATTAGTAGGAATATATTCTAATTATATGCTGATTGTAAATAGTATTTCCAGTGTGTTGACACAAAGTATCTCTGCTGTCACAGCTGGATTAGGTAATCTAGGAGTAACGGAGGATGAAGATTATCAAGAAGTTGTGTTTTATCGTTATATGTATATAAATGCCGGTATTACATCAGTTATTGCTATAACGTTATACGCAGTTATTGAATCTTTTATTAAATTTTGGATAGGATCAAATTACGTCTTATCGAACTTTACCGTGTTACTTATTGTTATAAATTTTGTACTTGTTCAATTTAGACAGACTGTATTAAATTTTATTGGTGCACGTGGATTATTTTGGCCAATGAGATATAAATCACTACTTGAAGCTGTAGTTAATATGATAGTTTCAATTCTTTTGTTAATGACAACAAATCTCGGCATTAATGGTATATTAATTGGTACAATAGTAAGTAATATTGGAATTAATTTATGGTGGGAACCACTTATCTTATTCAAATATGGATTCAAACGTAGTATGAAAAAATATTATCTTAAATATTTTGGTTATATGGGAATAATTGGAATAGAATTAGGAATAATTTCGTATTTACTAAAAATTATTGTAATTCAAGGGATTTTCAGTATTTTGATAGCATCTGCTGTTGTATTTATTCTAGCAAGTACATTATTCTATTTCTTATTTATTAGATATGACGAAACAAATTATGTTAAAAAATTGGTTTTAAGAAGGATATTAAATAAATAATGATTTTTATTTTTAAAAGCTGTGTTAAGTAGTTATTGTAGCTACCATTTACAAAAATTAATTAGAATATTTTAGGAGGAAAAGTGTATGAAGGGAATAGTTTTAGCCGGAGGTAGTGGGACTCGTTTATATCCATTGACACGTGCATCAAGTAAACAGCTGATGCCGATTTATGATAAACCAATGATCTATTATCCAATATCAACATTAATGTTGGCAGGTATCAAGGATATTCTAATTATTTCTACTCCTGAAGATACGCCACGTTTTCAAGAATTATTGGGCAACGGTTCTGAATTAGGCATTAATTTAGAGTATGCCGTTCAACCTACACCAGATGGATTAGCAGAAGCATTCATTATTGGTGCTGATTTCATTGGTAATGATAGCGTTGCGCTCATCTTAGGTGATAATATTTATTATGGTCCAGGTATGACTAAGATGCTTGAACGGGCTGCAAATCAAACTGAGGGGGCTACCGTATTTGGTTATCAAGTGCGTGATCCCGAGCGTTTTGGTGTTGTTGAATTTGATGAGAGCCATAAAGCAATTTCGATTGTTGAAAAACCGGATCACCCTAAAAGTAATTTTGCAGTAACAGGCTTATACTTTTATGATAATTCAGTTGTTGATATAGCAAAAAATATTAAGCCGTCACCACGTGGCGAACTTGAAATTACGGATGTTAACAAGGTCTATCTTGAAAAAGGAAGACTACATGTTGAAATTATGGGACGTGGATTTGCTTGGCTTGATACAGGGACACATGCAAGTTTACTTGAAGCAGGGCAGTTTATTGAAACTGTTCAAAGAATGCAAAATATGCAAGTAGCTAATTTAGAGGAAATCGCCTATCGAATGGGTTATATTTCACGCGAACAATTAATTGATCTAGCACAACCACTCAAAAAAAATGATTATGGACAGTACATGTTACGTATCGCAGAAGAAGAGGATAAAAAGTAATGGGTAAATTAAAAGTATCAACAACAAAGTTACAAGATGTTAAGATTATTGAACCAGCAGTATTTGGTGATAATCGCGGCTTTTTTACGGAGTCATATTCAGACAAAGATTTCAAAGAAGCTGGAATAGATATTGATTTTATCCAAGATAATCATTCATTATCAACACAAGCTGGCGTTTTAAGAGGACTTCATTTTCAACGTGGAGAAGCTGCACAAACTAAATTAATTCGGGTCGTGACAGGGGCAGTACTAGATGTTATTGTCGATGTTCGAAAAGGTTCACCTACTTATAAACAGTGGGAAGGATATATTCTTTCTGCAAGTAACCATCGCCAATTATTAGTTCCTAAAGGGTATGCCCATGGATTTGTAACATTAACAGATGATGTTAATTTCCTTTATAAATGTGATGGTTACTACAATGCAGCAGCAGATGGTGGGATTTCATTTAAAACTCCTGAACTAAATATTGATTGGCCTATTGATTTTGACCAAGCAATTACATCTGAAAAAGATGCTGCACAACCAACGTTTACAGAGTTTGAAAAAGACAATCCGTTTGTGTATGGAGAAATCTAAATAGGAGAGGTGTTTTTAAATGAAAAATATTATTGTAACAGGTGGGGCCGGATTTATTGGTTCTAATTTTGTCCATTATGTGGTTAATAACCACCCAGATGTTCACATTACCGTGTTAGATAAATTAACTTATGCAGGAAATAAAGAAAATTTAGCTGGACTACCTGCTGATCGTGTTGAGCTAGTAGTGGGAGATATTACTGACGCTAAACTAGTTGATGAACTTGTTAGCAAAACAGATGCGGTAGTACATTACGCTGCAGAAAGTCACAATGATAATTCTTTAAAAGATCCATCACCTTTTATTCAAACTAATATTATCGGAACATATACATTGCTAGAAGCTTGTCGTAAATACAATGTCCGCTACCATCATGTTTCAACTGATGAAGTGTATGGAGACTTACCATTACGCGAAGATTTACCCGGTCATGGGGAAGGTGAAGGTGAAAAATTCACACCTGAAACACGTTATAATCCAAGCAGTCCATATTCATCAACAAAGGCTGGATCAGATTTATTAGTTCGTGCATGGGTGCGTTCATTCAATTTACAGGCAACAATTTCAAATTGTTCCAATAATTATGGACCATACCAACATATTGAGAAGTTTATTCCAAGACAGATTACTAATGTTTTGAGTGGAATCCGGCCTAAGTTATATGGTTCTGGTAAAAATGTTCGCGATTGGATTCATACTAATGATCATTCAAGTGCTGTCTGGGCTATTTTAAATAAGGGTCGTATTGGTGAAACTTATTTGATTGGTGCGGATGGTGAACAAGATAATAAGGCTGTTTTGGAGTTGATTTTAGAATTAATGGGTCAACCTAAAGATGCTTATGATGTCGTTAAAGATCGCCCAGGACACGATTTACGATATGCTATTGATTCATCAAAATTACGTGAAGAGCTTGGTTGGAATCCTGAATTTACTGATTTTAAATCAGGATTACAAGATACGATTGATTGGTACCGAAATAATGAAAATTGGTGGAAAGCTGAGAAAGATGCAGTTGAAGCAAATTATGCAAAAAATGGACAATAATAACTAAGAATGGACTTAAGTCCATTCTTTTTTTGAAGGAGCTAATTATGAAAATATTAATTACGGGTGTAAATGGTCAATTAGGAACAGAATTAAGTCATTTATTAGATGAAAAAAAGATTGTATATACAGGAACTGGTTCTAAAGATTTAGATATTACTGACTCAAAAGCAGTTAATAATTATTTTTTAGATAATCGCCCAGAAATTGTCTACCACTGTGCAGCTTATACAGCTGTTGATAATGCTGAAGAAGAACCTGGTAAAGCTATTAATGAACAAGTTAATGTTATAGGTACTCAGAATATTGCCACAGCAGCAGAATCTGTGGGTGCTACGTTAGTTTACATTAGTACTGATTATGTATTTGATGGGACTAATGATCAAATGTATACAGAAAAAACACCCACTGCGCCTAAAAATGAATATGGTCGGACGAAGTTAGCTGGAGAAGAAGCCGTTGCTAAAATAATGAGTAAGTATTATATTATCCGTACATCATGGGTTTTTGGCGAATATGGAAAGAACTTCGTCTATACGATGCTAAACTTAGCTAAAACTCATGATCATCTGACTGTTGTTAGTGATCAGGTTGGACGGCCAACTTGGACTAGAACGCTGGCTGATTTTATGTTATATGCAGTTCAAAAAAATATTCCTTATGGGTTATATCAGCTTTCTAATGATAATTCATGTACTTGGTATGAATTTGCTAGTGAGATTTTAAAGGATGAAGTAGTTGAAATAAGTCCAGTAACGTCTGAAGAATATCCACAAAAGGCATACCGACCTAGACATTCAGTTATGGATTTGAGTAAAGTTAAAGCAACGGGATTTGAAGTACCAAGTTGGCAAGATGCTTTACATGAATTTATGGCTAAAATTGAAGTATAGAAAAGGGGAGTTTTCTAGTGATTTGAGAAATTGAATCATTAGAAGTCACTCCTTTTTATTTTCACCCAATTTAATGCTAACATAGTACCAAGGAGATGATTCAAATGACAATACCATTAGGATTAAAGGCGGGAACTGACCCAATTCAACTCCATGATCGGTTACAACATAATCCAGATATTTTTGAATTCTATCTAAATGAATTTGATGTTTCTGGAGATGGATTAAAACGATTATCAGATGAGATTGATGAGGTGAAGGCAACTACGAAGAAGATTGTCATGCATCATCCAATGAAGGTTGGTGAACAATCTGTTGAATTAGCCGTTTCCGAAACAGCTGATCCTAGGTTATATCGTTTTGTTAGAGAAAGTACTGAGACATTGATTCAGCTCGCAAAAGATAAATCAATTCAAACCCTCATTCATGGTTCATATAATCGACAAACGCCAACAATTATTGCTGAATATCCTAATTTTGAGGTTGCGGAATCAGCGTTATTTAATCGGATGGATTATTATCAAAAATATGGACAAAATAACGTCATGTTTGAGAATTCGATTTCTGATTTATTTTATTATGGGTCTGAAGAGATGGATCAGTTTATTCTACAAAAAGGGTATCGCTTAGCATTTGATACATCGCATGCCTTTATTAAACAAGCAGGTAGTAATACTGACTTACAAGCGAGTTTGAAACGGTTAATGCCAAATATCGTCCATTATCACTTAGTCGATTCAATGGGTAAATTTCATGATAGTTTAACTTTAGGAAAAGGCAAGATTGATTGGAAGTTAGCATATCCTTTGCTTAATCCAAATGCAACGACTATTTACGAAATTGATTTAGAAAATCAAAATGATTGTCGCGAAATGTTGGAAAGTCATGAATATCTACAAAATTTAATAGAAAAATAACCATTGGTTTTGAACTTTCAAAATCAATGGTTATTTTTTTCGGTTATCAAACCAGTAGAGTAAACACCCTAGTACTAACACGATAACGCCGAATAAGATGATTTTCCAATTAAAACTTAACAGTAAGTAAAGTGAGATAATTAATGCAAGGCTTGGAATAATTGGACCACCTGGTAATTTGAAACCTTTTGGTAAATTTGGATCATTATTGAATTTAAATGTTGCTAGAATTGTTGGTACATATTGGACAAACGATGCAAAGACAATGCATGATACTAAGAATAAATAACTACCGCTAAGTAGCAGGAGGATGCTTGTGATAGATGTCACAATGATTGCGATAACCGGTGTATTGTGTTTACTTTGCTTACCGATTATTTTTGGTAAAAGCTGATGTTCATTTGCTAGCGATGCAGCCACAATAGGTGTATTGAATGATACTGAGATGGCAACCCCAAGAATAGAGATCAACATCCCAATGATAATGATCATATAACCCCACTGACCAAAGATACTTTTGAATGCCGCAGCAATTGGTAATGAGTACGATCCTAAGTTAGGGCCAAGGATACCCACGGCAACCGTTTGAAGTAAAACATATAATAAAGTCACCGTTGCAATAACGCTTAATAGTGCTTTCGGAATATTCTTTTCCGGATTATCCATTTTAGCAGCAGCAATCGGTAAAAATGAAAAGCCAGTATACATATAAAAAATGACACCAAATGCTGTATTAAATTTCGTAAATAACTGAGTGTTACTGTGAATATCAGTCGGAATCATGGGCGTAAAATGAGCATCCTTAATGAAGAAAGCACCGACAATAATAAAGAGTAACATGATAAATACTTTAGCTGCAGAAGACAGATTGTCTGCGAAATCTAGAATAGCTGTTCCAAAATAATTAATGATGCCTAGAATAATGACTAAGGCAATTGCTGAAACATCATAAATAAGCGTTTGTTGTAATGCTGGAAAAAGTATTTTTAAGACAGTTAGTAACGCAGCAATTTCGGCTGACAAAGTCACTACGCCTAATATCCAAGTAAATATACCAACTTGAAAACCAGTAAATTTACCGAATGCATTATAGGCATATAACCAAGCCGCACCATCTTCCGAAAATTTACTTGCTAGTGTTGCGTAACAGAGCACAATCATGGTGACTGCTAATGCTGCAGCGATAATTGTAAAGATACTGAGTGGTCCAATATCATTATAAATTTTACCAGATAATAAGAAAATCCCCGATCCAATAATACCGTTAATTCCTAACAAGAAAACCGTGAAAAACGTCATTTTTTTATCTTCTATTTTATTCATTACAATCCCCCTAAATTTTAGAATAGCCAATATGATGTTAAAAGGCAATTGATAGGTGCTATGAGGGTACAAAAAAAGCCAACAATTAAGTTGGCTTTTACGGTTAAACTAAATCGTTTGTGTAGATTGGTGTTTCAATGGTTTCAACAAATTGTGCTGAGATAGGGGTTACGAACATTTTTTCGTTATCACGATGGAATAAATCAGAACCTGTAATGTCATCCATGGCTTTCTTAACGGTTGCTGGATCTAAATCTGTATTAACGTAACGTAATTTCATATGGCGCGTTTTACCCGCTTCATTTTTAAATGCTAAATCTAATTGTTTCATATAATTTCCTCCTTAGGTTTGATTAAGCTAAAAGACTTGATTCTGTGCGGATGGTCATTTTAACGGTGTTATCACCAGTTAATGAAGCAACTGTAGCGCCGAGTTGTGCAATAGCTTCGTTAGAGGCATTTTCAGTAATGTTAGCGAATGAACGTTTACGTTCAGAGCCGTCAGAACTTAATCCCTCAACGATAACGTTTGTTTTTACCCAAGTTTTACTCATATATGTTCTCCTTTGTGTGTCTATATTTGATAAGTGCCGCGACGCCTTACATAGATAATAAAGAATCGGTTAACCATTTTGTAAAGCAAATACTGATATTTATTCTTGATTCATTTGAGCAATGACTAAAAGTACTTTCCGACCGACGCTATTACGCCAGTTATAGGCTGTTTGACGGCTAACATGATGACTGGCAGCAATTTCTGTGACTGTTTTGTGTCTAATATAACAATCGACTAGATAATGTTGTTCGGCGTTTGAACAGAGGTCATAGAGTGATTTAAAAAGGTGTTCTGTAAATAATTTTTCAGCGATAGTATCTTGTGTTTGGAGGGTTAAATCAATGATGGAATCAGTTGGATTAGTTGAATCATCCTTATTAGGTTCTAAATGCGTTTGTTGATTAGATTGTCGATTAATTAAATCAAGAAGTCGCCAGTAGACACGTTGATAGGCGTAAACCATGAAAGTTTGTTCATTATCTTCAATAGTTTTAGGGTATTGGTCATATGCAGCGCTGAATGCTAATCGTGCTTCTTGTACGAAATCGTCATATGAAGCATGCGATTGATTAATCGACATTCTTTTTAGAACACCAAAGATAAGTTTTTCACGGTCATTTTTCAGTAGAAAAGCTAGACCTGGGTTTATTTGATTTGACATATTAGTAGAGTTGCCTCGTTTCTTTTAAGATCCCTTGGCCAAGGTTCTTAATTAGAATACGAGGTTATTCAATTTTAAAATAGACGACGAAATGAGCGTATTTATGGGTTTTTGATGAGCATTTAAGAATTAAAGGTAGACTATTAATTTTCTTAAGATAAACTTAACAATTAGACTTAAGTTCACACAAGATTAGTTACAATTAAATCTGTAACATAGGATAAGTTGTTAAATGAAAGTAAGAAAAGGAGTAGGCTATTGAACTTGGAGAATGAATTAGAACGGGATTTTAAAGAAATTATAGATTATCCAGAAACACGCTTATTGACTGTTGGGTCTCAATATTGGCGAAACTTGTTGGAGAATCATCCAATAATAGACGTTACGGATGATCATTTTTTTACAGAACATGGAATTGTAACGGATAACTATCAAGTGAACATGGAGACAACTTTGTATATTCACCATATAACACACAGACGGGATGATTTACGATCCATTATTTTTGATAAGCATAAAGATATTTTATTATGTAAATACACAACAACAAATTTTGTGAATCGCTTGATTAATGAAAAAATTCTAACTTTTGTCGCAATGCGTGCGATTGTGTCATTAGTTGAAAAGAAACAAGCTCTACCTTACACATGTGGTATGTATCAGTTATTTCCAGATAGTGGGCCATCAAAACGGGATGCCTCATGGACGGCAGGACACCATCTTGCTAATATTTCCGATGTAGAAAATGGAACTGATTTATTTTTCAACAATGGATTAAGAATTAGAGTTCAAAGTAAGTATTCGCAATTTCTAAAGCAATTAAATTTAGCGCATCTTTTTACAGATATTCAAGTTTCTTTGGCCAGTAAAATAGCTGCAGAACTTGGTTTTGAAAATCCAACACCCCAATTTAGATATCATGATGCTATCTTATCTTTAGTTCAGAACAGACGTGATACCTATGTGGATAAAATAGATTTCATTAAGGAAGTTAAGCATTTATTAGCCATCTACACGTTGAAAGGGTATTCTGATGAATCACCTGACGACTCAATTATCAAAAAAACGTGTAGTTGGGCGCATACTAATAGAGGCATTATGCGTTACTAATTGTAATCATAATGTAACGGAAAAAGGCGTTATTAGACATGCAAATTTGATATAATTAAAGCTGATAATTTCGGAAAAATAGGGGGAAATATGAAAAATAAAAAGTTGTTAACAAAATTAGTTACGGTAACATTTGTTGCTATTACGGGATTTAGCTCAATAAACTTACCAATTGGGAATCAAAGTAAAAATGAATCAACAGTTACGGCAGCCACGACTGCCCAAACAAAGGCTCTCATTGAAAAGAATGGACCAACGATTCAAGCAGTGTCAAAAGATAAAAACTTGTATCCATCAGTGATGCTATCACAGATGATTCTTGAATCTTCTTGGGGTCAAAGTACGTTGGCAAAAAAGGCTAATAATTTTTTTGGTATGAAGGGTGCCTATAAGGGACAATCATATTCAGTTAAATCATTGGAATATAATAGCAAAGGGAAAGCTTATTATGCGGTGTCTAAATTTAAAAAATACCCAAATGCTAAAGCATCTATTCAAGATTATGCCAACCATTTACGTAACGGTGTAAGTTGGGATGCTAAGTATTACTCAGGTACATGGCGTGAAAAAGCTAGTACTTATCAAAAAGCAACAGCATCATTGAGTTTAAAATACTCGACAAGTAGTGCCTACGGTAAAAAATTAAATAACTTAATTTCTAGATATAATTTAGCTAGTTTAGATAATACCGTTAAAGTCGCTTATAATGGCGCAGCCGGTTCTGAAACAGTCAAAGTAGCTAATACTGGTTACCGTCTTTACAATCATGTTAAAGGAACAGCAGGTAGTCGTGATAAAGGTGCGGCTGCTAAGTTGACAGGTAAGACAGTCTATGCGGACATGCGTGGCGTAAAAGAAGGTAGCACAACTTGGTATCGAGTAAGAGTTAAAGGCACATCAACGAAGTATTGGATCTATAAACAAGCATTAAAATTAAGAAAAACAAGTTATTCTACAGTAAAAAATACAGGAAATTTTAATAATAAATCATATCAGTTACATAATCATGTTTATAATTCAGATTATTTATCTAAAAAGACAGGTCAATCAAAAACACATAATAATAGAACTTATACAATTAATAAAAAAGCGATTATTACTGATTACAATGGGTCTAAATCAACGATGTACCGAGTCAAAATTGGATCTACTAATCATTGGGTCTATAAGGGAGCCATTAATAAACATTAATTTATTAGGTTGTTGAACTAATATTGCTAAGGGATAGCAATAAAAAAATAGGAGAGTTATTGAAAATGCAGAAAAAAATAGTAATGGGTTTTGCCATTGTTTTGGGGATTGTAGCGGCTGGATTAATGAATCAATCAGTTTCGGCTTCATCAAAGGTAAATAATTATATACATTCTCAACATATTGCACCAAATGAGATTACAAGTGCTATCTGGGGTGGTTTTCCAACCGATGATATGACTTATCGTCAAGGTAAACCAGAAGGTGTTGTTGTTCATGAAACAGCTAACCCATCATCTACCATATATGGTGAAATGGCTTTTATGAAAGCCAATTATGGTAATGCATTTGTGCACAGTTTTGTTGACGATCATAATATTATTAATATTGCAAAAACGAACGTCATGTCATGGGGCTCTGGTCCTAAAGGTAACCAACGTTTCGTGCAATTTGAAGAAACGCGTGTTCATAGCAAGTCGGCATTTGCACGAGAAGTTAATAATGCCGCCTACTATACTGCCTATATTTTACAACAATATGGGTTGAAACCAAGTTTAGCAACTGCTAGCAATCATGGAGCGGGCGCAACAGTTTGGGCACATGCAGATGTCAGTAAGTATTTAGGTGCAACTGATCATGGTGATCCAGTTGGTTACTATAGCGAATCTGGTAATAAATGGTTTAATGAGTCATATTCAATGTCAGACTTGTATGATTTAATCAAAGAATACTACACACAATTAGGTGTGAAGGTCGCATATCACAGTGCAGCTGGATCAGAAACTGTTCAGATGAATAATACAAGTTACCGTCTTTATAACCATGTTAAAGGGACGGTCGGCGCAGTCGATAAAGGTTCAAGCAGCAAGTTAAGCGGTAAAACATTGTATGCAGATATGCGTGGTGTTAAAAATGGTAGCACTACTTGGTATCGCGTCCGTGTTAAAGGGACATCCACAAAATATTGGATCTATAGTGACGCCTTAAAATTAAGAAAAGTAAGTTACTCACCAATGAATGTTTCAGCTAAATTTAATGGTAAGTCATATCAGTTACATGATCATGTATACAATTCAGATTATCTATCTAAAAAGACAGGTGATTCAGCCAATTATAAAAATAGAACATATACAATTAATCAAAAAGCCGTTATAACTGATTATAATGGTGCTAAATCAACGATGTATCGTATTAAAATTGGTTCAGATGATCATTGGGTTTACACAGGAGCAGTCAATAAGGATGCACTAGTTAATTTAGAAATGCATAGTGCATCTGGTTCAGAAACTGCAAAAGTTAATAGTAATAAATATATGCTTTATAACTCAGTTAAGAACTCTACTGATAATACGGTTAACTATGGTTCTTCAACACAATTAACTGGGCAAACAGTGAAATTATTAGCTCGAGCAGAAAATAGAAGCCAAGGAACAACTTGGTATCAAATTAAATCAGGATTAAATAAATATTGGGTTTATTCAAAGGCCTTAACATTTAATCAATCAATTACTTATAAGTCACTTAAACAGACTGGAACCGTAAGTACGACAAGCACTTACTACTTGCATAATCATGTTTATAATTCAGCATATTTATCAGTAACAACAGGAAGAGCAAGTGATGCTACAATTAGAGGTAAAGCAGTTAATGTAGATTGCATGGCTACAATTAAAGAAAATGGTAAAGAAGATTCATATATGTACCGTTTTACAGTTATTGAAACAGGAAAGACCTATTGGGCTTATGGTAGCGTCTTAGTTGGTCGAACGAATAGTTAAAGCAAAAAAAGAAGCCATTTTATGGCTTCTTTTTTTGCTTTATTTTCCTGAAGAACGACGTGATAATTTAACGACGGCTTCAACTTTTGATGTTTGTGGGAACATATCAACGGGTTGAATATAATCAACGCGGTATGATTTTGTTAACAATTCTAAATCTTTTGCGAGTGTCGATGGATTACATGATACATAAACAAATTTTTTAGGACGACTCTTATTGATGGCTTCAATTAATTGATCATCTAAACCAGTACGTGGTGGATCAACAACTAGGGCATCAGGTACGAAACCTTCTTCCAACCATTTAGGTAAGATATCTTCAGCTTTACCAACTTCATATGTGGTATTTTCTTGATGTGATAGAACAGCATTTTCTCGTGCATCTTCAATCGCTTCAGGTGTTGTATCCATACCGCGAACTTCTTTAGCACCATGGGCAACATAAAGGCCAACGGTACCAACACCACAGTAAGCATCAACTAATGATTCATTTTTATCTAAGTTAAGAGCTTTATTGATTTCATCGTATAAAACGCCAGTTTGAACTGGGTTTAATTGGAAGAAAGCACGTGCTGATAATTTGAATTTCATTTTACCAAGACGTTCCATGATGAAGTCTTGGCCAGCGATATTAATGGTTTCGTCACCCCAAATAAGTGATGTTTCACCTTTGTTGATATTTTGCATGACAGAAGTAACCATAGGTAATTCTTCTAAGATATGCATAACTAGTTCACGTTTCTTAGGTAATTTTGCCGAGTTTGTGATGAAGGTTAATTGAACCTCACCGGTATCAAAAGATTCACGAACAACAAGCGTTTTGATAATACCTGATTTAGCTTCTTCATTGTAAATAGGAATTCCGAGTTCCTCTAATAACGCAACAACGTGACGAATAACAAGCATTGTTGTAGGACGTTGCGTACTGAATTCTTTTAAGTCTACTAAATCATGACTCTTTGGTTTGTAAAGTCCAGCGATGACGTGACCATCTTTTTCGCGAACTTGGAATTGCGCTTTATTACGGTATTCATATGGATTTTGCATACCGATAGTTTCTTTTAAATCATAGTGTTCATAACCACGCGGTTTATATCTTTCTAAAGATTGTACGATAACATCTTTTTTGAAAGCTAATTGGCCTTTGTAGTTTAAATGTTCTAATTCAATTCCGCCGACTTCACTGTATGTTGCGTCTTTTGGTTCAACGCGAACAGGACTTTGTTTACGAATTTTATGAATTTTAGCGTTGATATAAGAATCTGCAACACTAGTGACTTCTGCTACAACGACTTCGTCTGGAAGAGCACCAGGTACGAATGTAATCTTACGTTTGTAATAGCCGATGCCTTCACCATTAATACCTAAGCGTTTAATAGTTAAAGGAAAACGTGAACCGGCTTCAATTTCTGATCCAAATTCTTGATTGTCTGACATATTTTTATAAACTCCTTATTGCTTTTTTCTTATTATAACACAGGAATATTGGCATTTTGGCAGTTCAAAGATATAATAACAAGATAAGCATTTAAAGGAGTCTATATGACAAAAAAAATCACAAAAATAACCACACAAAAACGTGCTGGACGATATAATGTCTTTCTGGATGAAAAATATGCTTTTCCAATTGGGGAAGAAGTTCTTATTTCATTTCATCTTGCTAAAGGGATGGAATTAGATGAGGCATTAATTAAACAAATTGCTGATGCAGATGATCGTTCAAAAGCGTATTCAAAAGCGTTAAACTATTTATCAACGCAAATGCGAACCGTAAAAGAGATTAAGGATTATTTGAAGAAACATGAAATTACGGAAGACGCGATTGAAGAAACAATCGAAAAGTTATATGAATTTAGATTAGTAAATGATCTTGAATATGCTAAAAGTTACGTTAGAACAATGATGCACACGTCGGATAAAGGACCAACAGTCATTCGCCAAAAGTTACGATTAAAAGGTGTTGCAGCTGAAAGTATTGATGAAGCCTTAGAAGAATTTCCAGTTGATGACCAATTAGAAAATGGAATTAAAGTCGCCGAAAAATTAGTTAAGCATTACCACGATCAATCGTTTAGTAATTTAAAGAACAAGGTTCGTCAGGCATTAATGACTAAAGGCTTTAAGTCTGATGACATTTCACAAATAATGGATGCCTTAGAACTTGAAATTGATCCCGAAGCCGAATGGGATGCACTTGTTAAACAAGGGGATAAAGTCTGGAAACGGCAACGTCGCTTGGAAGGTAGTCAGCGCGCCATGAAAGTTAAACAGGGGCTATTTCAAAAAGGGTTTCAGTTTGATGATATTAATGAATATATTGAGCTGAAAGAACAAGATGAGGCGCTTGAATGATAATGTGGGATGACGCAAAAATCACAGCTTTTCAAGAGGCATTGTTAACTTGGTATGATAGTGAAAAAAGGGATCTTCCTTGGCGCAGAGACCATGAACCCTACCATATTTGGGTATCAGAAATTATGCTCCAACAAACACAAGTAAATACGGTTATTCCGTACTATGAACGATTTATGGAATGGTTTCCGAGTGTTGAAAATTTTGCTAATGCGCCAGAAGAACGTATTTTAAAAGCATGGGAAGGACTCGGTTACTATTCAAGAGTTCGAAACATGCAAAAAGCAGCAAAACAAGTTGTTCAAGATTATTCTGGGCAATGGCCGCAAACAGCTAAGGAACTGCAAAATTTAGTTGGAATTGGGCCATATACTGCCGGAGCAATCGCAAGTATTGCTTTTAACGAAGTTGTTCCTGCCGTTGATGGTAATGCTTTTCGTGTATTTTCACGCTTATTTGAGATAGAAGATGATATTGCGAAACCACAGACCCGACTTATTTTTGAAAAAGTCATTCAACAAATTATTTCTAAAGAAAGACCTGGAGACTTTAACCAAGCTGTCATGGATTTGGGTTCAAGTTACATGAGTGCTAAGAATCCAGATTCTGAACATTCTCCAGTTAAGTCGTTTAATCAAGCTTATTTAGATGGTAAAGAACTTGATTATCCAGTGAAATCAAAGAAGCCGCGACCAGTTGAAATGCCCTATATTGCTTTGATAATTGAAACAAAAAAAGGGTATTTATTTGAGAAACGTTCTAGTAAAGGGATGCTCGCAAATTTATTAGCGTTTCCTTTAATTAAGCTGGAAGAACTGGAAGACAAACCAGGAGACGTGTTATTAACGGATGATTTAGTTATAAAATTAGGCCAATGGAGCCAAGATAATTTGAACCATAAGTTGATTTTTTCAGCATTAGAAGGTTCCGTCGTAAAACATACCTTTACCCATCAAAAATGGTTAATTGAATTATTTACCGTGAAAAGTAAATCGTTTGACTTAAGTTATTTTCCTGGCGAATTCATACTTGAAAAAGATTTTGACCAGATTGCAGTTCCTAAAGTACAACAAAAAATTTGGGACAAATATATCAGCCTTTCTTCAAATAAATTTTAGTAAAATAGTTCTTTTTTTGGTATAATATTCATGCAATCGATGTAAAATGCACTACGTGTTTAGAAAGTGGGTTTTGGTAGAGATGAGTAATCAGTCAAAGGAGCCTAAAGAGGGCGACTTCATTACCATAAAGAGTTATAAACACGACGGTAGTTTGCATCGAACATGGCGTGATACGATGGTGTTGAAAACAAGTGAGAATATGATTATTGGGTGTAATGATCATACATTGGTGACCGAAGCAGATGGCCGGCGATGGGTGACCAGAGAACCAGCAATTATCTTTTTTCATAAACACTATTGGTTTAATATTATAGCCATGATACGTGATAACGGCGTTTCTTATTATTGTAATTTGGCTTCACCAGCCACGTTAGATAAGGAAGCTTTGAAATATATAGATTATGATTTAGATGTCAAAGTTTTCCCAGATGGTGAGAAACGGTTATTGGATGTAGATGAATATGCAGAACACGGGAAAAAATGGGAATATTCTGACGATATCGATAAGATATTGAAGTATAACGTCCGAACACTTGTGGACTGGATAGATAACGGGAAAGGGCCATTTTCTAAAGAATATATAGATATCTGGTACAATCGTTACCTCGAACTAGCGGAACGTGAAAATAATAAATAAAAAGGATAATTCTGAATTTTAAGTAGAATTATCCTTTTTATTTACTATTTTAGTGAGGTATTTTCTAATAAATTGAGCAGTATGGTAATATATAGATAGTTTAGCAACGGAATAAAAGGAAAACTAGACGAAATAATATAATTAATGAATGGATGAAAAAATGGCTACTAAAGCGAATATAAAAGATGTTGCAAGTAAGGCAGATGTTTCAATCGCAACTGTATCACGTTTTTTGAATGGTAAAACAGAGCGTATGTCTAAAGAGACAGCATTGAAAGTCCAAAATGTGATTAAAGAATTAAACTATGTCCCTAATGACGCGGCTAGACAGATGATTACAAAAAAAAGTCGAATGATTGCTACAATTGTTTCAGATGTGGATGATTATTTTGCCACAGAAATGTTTAAAGGTATTAGCTCAATTTTAGATGCACAAGGTTATACAGCGGTTTTATTTGATTCCGATTCTAATAAATATAAAGAACAAGGTATCCTTAAAATTATTGGCGAAAAATCGTTTGATGGACTAATCATGCAACCAATACTTAGAAAAGAAGCCGATTTAAGGGATGCGGTTAGACGAGACATGCCCATTGTTATTGTTGATCGTGAACTTTCTGATTCTAGTTTAGCTAATGTTGTTACAAATAACTTTGATATTAGCCAACAAGTAACAAGATATTATCTAAATCAAGGATTTGATCAAGTCATTATCATTACTGGTGAAGTGACAGGTATTTCAACTCGGGAAGAGCGGTATAACGGAATTAATTCGGTCAGTCCAGACACTAAGGTGATTGAGGTTATAGATGGTGATACAAAATTAAATCAAACATATGCTGAACTGAAAAATAGATTAATACGTGATGATAAAAGAACGCTTGTATTTGCGTTGAAGGAACGTTGGTTGCTTTACTTACTACCTAAAATTATCGCTGATGGATTCATGGTCAATCAACGGGTAGCGGTAACGGGATTTTCAGATACTGAAGTCATAAAAGCGATTAATTCAGGAACTTCGTTGATTAATCAAAATCCTTTTTTACTAGGTGCTAGTGCAGCAGAATTATTGTTGAATGAATTAAATGGTGAAACAAATACGAAAAATAAAAAAATAATTATACCTGCTGAATTTAAGTAGATACTAATATGGAAAAGACTTGCTCAAGGGTAAGTCTTTTTTTATTGTCCTTAAAATGTAATTTAAAGTTAAAAAAATAAACAGGCTAGATACCTTACTGGAGTAAACGTTTACCTTGTTTAGAAATATATATTTATATTTAAGACTTGCAATTATGGAATACTGCATATATACTATCCATGTAAACGTTTACCTAACTTGTTAATAGATAATGAATTGGAGGCGCTAAAAATGGATAAAAGAACTTTTTTAGATGTTGATAAATTTGCGTTGGGCTTTGCCTCTACAACTGTAGAGGCTAAGTTTGAGGATGAAAACATGGTGAAAACGGCTAAGAATTACCTTGCAGCCTATTTGACGGCATATTACTTAGCAGAAAATTTTAACGAGATAGAACGAGAAAATTTTGATAATAAAAATGCAGAAAAATTCGAGGACATGAATTTTGAGACATTAATGAATAGGGTAAAGAAACTCAATAAATATTAATATTGGAGGAAAAATGATGACAGTTATTTTAAATACATGGATTTTTGAGAATGATGTAGAAAATGGAATTAAACAGGATGAATTGGTTGATCGCGTTTCAAAATTAAGTGTTGACGGTATCGAAGTTAGACGTGAATATTTTAAAGATTTAGATAGTGAATTACCCAAAGTTGCAAAAAAAGCAAAACAATACGGATTAATTGTTAATTATAGTGTTCCTGATCAAGTTTTTTTAGACAATGGCACGTTAAACCCTAAATTAGTTACTTATTTTCAAGAAGGTTTAATTATGGGAATCAAAAAAATTAAATTTAATATTGGAAATTTTGCGGCATTTACTGGAGATTTAAAGCAGGCTTTTAGTGAATTTCCTTTAGACAAAATAACAATGAATGTTGAAAATGATCAAACTGCATTAAGTGGCAGTGTTAAGGCATTAACGACATTTTTAGAAAGTGCTAAACGACAAAATGTGCCTGTTGGTTATGTTTATGATCTTGGTAATTGGGCTTTTACGAAACAAGATGCTATTCAGAGTGCAGATGAGCTTTCACAATACACGGACTATATCCATTTGAAAAACGTTATTAATAATGCTGGAAACTTAATGACGTCGAAAAATTTAGATGAAGGAATGTTTGATTGGCGAGCTATTTTAGCCCATCTACCAAAAAAAGTGGCTTTCGCTCTTGAATATCCGATGGATAACAAAGCGTTAATTCAATCCCAGATAGTGTTATTAAAAAAAGAAATTGAGGACTAGCTTATGGCAACCCTAATACCGATTTTATTATTAATCACTTTTGTAGGATTTATTATTTATATTTTAAAGGGTGGAAACATCATGGTCGGGTTCTTCGTAATGGCTATTTTATGGTCTATCATTGGACAAATTCCATTCGATAAGGCAGTTCAAAAAGTATTTGCTGAACCAGCATTGAATTATGGACCGACAATTATCTATATTGCATTTGGATCATGGTTCGGAAGGGTTCTTGTTGATAGTGGGATTGCGCCTGCAATTTCAGAAGCAACAAAAAAAGTTGGGAAAAAACGACCATTAATAGCAGCTATTTTAATTGTTTTGGTAACAGCGTTTATTTTTGTAAGCGCATACGGAGTGGGATCTGTGATTGCGATAGGGGTTATCTTATTACCAATCATGTTATCCCTAGGTATTCCAAGAGACATCGCACTTACTGCATTTGTCATGTCAATTGGGGCACCAATGTACATTAATGTTGTTTTATTCAATCAAATTAAAGCATTTTTTCCAAATGCCGTATACGGCGGACAATACTTAATCTTCGGTTGGACAGCAATGACAGTTCAATTAATCGCGGTAATTATTTTCTTAGTTTTACATCGCAAGAAATTTACTCAAGAAAATGTTGATTCAAATCTAAAAATTATTGGTGAGACACAACAAAATTCTGAAAGTCGCCCCATACCAAAAATTGCATTTGTTGCACCAATTATTCCGGTCGTTATGAATATGATTTTCGGCTGGGATGCTATTCCAGGATTAACTTTAGCAACATTGTTTGCGATAGCTGTTACTGGAAATATGAAAGGATATAAAAATTTCGTCGACTTCTTGAATAGTACGATTCAAAAAGCGATTGGTGATATCGCAGGATTGATTATGTTTTTAATGGCGTTAGTGATGTTTGCTGGTGCTGCTCAGTTGAACGCTGTTAGGTTTCAACATGTATTTAGTCTGATATTACCGCATGACCATTTAATCCTTGCTATTGTATTTGGAGTATTAGCACCGCTCGCGTTATTCAGAGGTCCGTTACATGTTTGGGGTGCTGGAGCTGCAACTGCAGCGGTTCTTTCGGGAACCGGGTTGTTCAATGATGCCTTCTTATTACCACTTCTCTATGTGCCTGCGCTTCTTGCTGTTTCAACAGGAATCACGCAATCATGGAATGTTTGGGGCCTTGATTATATGAAAGTTCAATCAAAAGATTTATTAAAAAGAGGTGTTCCAATCATGTGGTTTGTTTCAATTATTAATGAAGTTTTAGTTTATTACTTTTTCGGTTAAAATTAAGAGACATGAAGGGAAGAAAATATAATGAGTGAAGTTATAACAATTGGCGAACCAATCATTACATTTGCCTCAAAAGATATGGATCAAAGCTTATCAGAATCAGTTAATTATGTGAAAATATTAGGTGGCGCAGAATTAAACGTAGCGATCGGAGTTAAACGCTTAGGGCATGATGTTGAATATGTTTCTCGAGTTGGAACAGAACCTTTTGGCCAATACGCGAAGAGTATTATTTCAGGACATGGTGTGGGTATCGATTATATTAGCGAAAGTGAAAATCATTGGACGGGGCATCAATTGAAACAACTCGTATCAACGGGTGACCCAGAGACTTTTAATTACCGTAAAGGGTCAGCTGCAGCTCATTTAACAAGTGATCGAATTGATGCAATAAATTTAGATGATGTTAAAATAGCGCATATGTCTGGTATTTTCCCAGCTATTTCAGATGTGGCCGAAAAAACATTTAGAACGTTATTAACACGCCTTGTGGATAACCAAAAATTCATTACATTTGACCCTAATTTACGACCAACATTGTGGAAAAGTAAAGATTATATGGTTGCGACCGTTAATGAACTGGCAGGTTATGCAGATGTTGTTTTACCAGGTGTTGAAGAAGGAAAAATTCTGATGGGCAGTGATAATCCAGAAGAAATTGCCGACTTTTATTTAAAAGGCAAACGGACAAAAACGGTAATTGTTAAAATAGGTGCAAGTGGTGCATTTATCAAAAATTCAGATGGTAGTATGAAAACGATTAAAGGCTTCAAAGTGGATAAAGTTGTGGATACTGTTGGTGCAGGCGATGGATTTGCATTAGGCGTTATTACAGCATTATTGGAAAACAAATCTATGGAGTCAGCCGTTTTACGAGGAAATGCAGTTGGTGCGCTTCAAGTTCAGACACCAGGTGATAATGATGGCTACCCAACACCTAAAGAACTACAGGATTTTTATAAAAAGGAAGGCGTACAGGAATAATGAAATTACAAGTCGCTATTGATCGCGTTACGTTAGAAGACCTTATGGAGAGCGTCAGCTACTTAGATGGTGTTGTCAATGTCATCGAAGTTGGGACCTCTTTGATTAAAGATTATGGGATAAATGCGTTAAAATCTGTTACGGAAAAAGTTAATCAATCAGAAGTATTATTTGATTTAAAGACAATTGATGAGGGTGTTTATGAATTTGAAAAGGGATTCTCTGCTAACGCGGATACGTTAACGGTTATGGCAAGTTCGTCAATTGATACGATTGAACAAGTTTATGAATTAACGGTTAATCAGAAAAAAAACATTCTGATAGATTTATTGGAAGTAGATGAGACGAAAATTGAAAAATTACAAAAATTTGATGAAGCCATTTTTGGATTACATTACTCACATGATAAGAAAGATCAAGATTTTGATGCCGTAAAAGCGGTGGCTGAATTCCATGCTAAATTTCCAAATATAAAAAAAATCGCGGTTGCCGGTGGTATTGATATTGAACAGGCAAAAAGATTGGCTGTTCAAGGTATCGTGGAAAGAATCATTGTTGGTGGTAAAATAATGAATAATGAGAAACCATTAGATATGGCAAAAAAATTTATGGAGGTTATTAAATGAGTTTACTTGATGAAATAATGGATGAAATTAACGCGGTCATTGCTAAAGTTAGTGATGACCAATTAAATGGTGCTGAGAAGTTAATTACGAAAGATAAAAGAATTTTTATCTTAGGTGCTGGGCGATCTGGGTTAATGGCAAAAGGATTCGCAATGAGATTAATGCATATCGGTTATACGGTCTTTGTAATTGGTGAGACAATTACACCGTCAATTGCAGAAGGGGATGTGCTAGTTTCTGTTTCTGGCTCTGGGACAACTAAGAGTGTACTTGAACCAACTGAAAGTGCTAAGAAAATTGGCGTTAAAGTAGTCGGGCTTACAAGTAACGGCGAGTCTCCTTTAGCGAAAGTATCTAACTCAGTTGTCGTTGTGCCTGGTGCAACAAAAGCTGATAATAGTGTAAAGTCAATCCAATTATTGAGTACGCTATTTGATCAAAGTGTGCATATTGCTCTGGATGCATTAGTGCTGAAGGTAAGTCGTAGAGACAACGTATCAAATGATCAGGCGAAGGCGAGCCATAGTAATTTAGAATAAAAAATAGCAACTATCATTTTTAAAATGGTAGTTGCTATTTTTTAGGATAACTATAGTTACAACAATGGTTGATTAATAACCGGCTGTTGTTGACTTAATTAACTCAGGTGTTCTATTAAATAACATGTAGGCGTAACCGTTAATGATTTGCATCCCTTCAGTTTCTCGTGAAGAATTGATACGGGTATACGAAACATCATTTGTTGTTAAGGCACTGTTATGATTATTATCAACTGTTAATTTCGAAGCGTTAACAGCGACAAAAGCGTCATCTGTTACGAGGTAAACTTTATTTGTTTTTGAACTATAAGCAATTGATTGTGGAGAGTCACCCACCCGGTTGGCTAATTGTCCAACGACTTTTACGGTGACTTTATTGTCGGCATCTATAGATCCCTTCCAAATTCGAATATACTTACCGGCTGAACCAGATCCGCTACCAATCATTGTGTATGAATAGAAGTTATTGTTATCTGCAAAAGTTAAATTATTACTTTGCATAAAATTACCATAACCATCGTTCCATTGCATATTAGTATAGTTATCAGGTGCTAGCGTTGACGAATTGATATGTTGAATAGTTACTGTGTCGGATTCAGTAAGTGATTTTGAGCTTGTATCACGATACATGTAGAGACCTTTATTTGAACCATTTGTTTTATAATCTAAAGATTGACCATGGCCTATTATGAATTCAGGACCGACTTTAATGATAGATTCATATTTTTTGTATGCATTATATTTAGAAACATAGAAATTATATTTACCTTTATAAGTTGAAGCAGGGTAGTTTGCTTTGTAGTAGCTAAGAGATTGCGATTGACGGAGGTAGTAAAAAGCCTGCCATAATTCTCCAAATCCCTTACTATTATTTAGATTTAATGCGTTCATCTTATCAGTATCAAAACGGACAATCTTACCAGTTCCTTTTTTCGAATCAGTTGAGATTGATGCATAAAGGTAGTGACCATTGATAACAAATCCTTGTATATTACCCCAATCACCACTTGATTTATATGAAGCAGTTAAGAAATAATTTGTTTTAAATTGTTTTGAACCAGTTGCATTATAAGTACTACCTGATTTTGTTGTTGCATCAACTGAAGAATAATTAGGCTTTTTTTGATAGAAATTAGTAGCCGCAGTATTTGCTAATTTATTGCCTGTATCTAGGCTACCATCATGCATATCAACAAGAACATCTGTAGCAGGTGTCCAGGCTGCTAAATAGCCACTATAAATCCAACCGAGATCGTTTTTCCCAGTTTTAACATATGAAAATTTAGCGCCATCTTGTGTTCGTGTTTCTGTTTTGGTGATATATAAATCAGTATCGAAGTAATTTTTTGAATAATGTGTTGTTTTATTTCCATAAATAGTGTTTAGTGGTGCGTTATGAATGTTAGAGATGTCAGACGTGATACGATATTTAGTTTTTGATGAAGAAGTTTTGATATCTTTAACGGTTTCGTAATTCGTTAATGCTTTAGTATTCACATAACCATACAAAGTTCCGTCACTATATGTTAGTTTTGAGTAGCTTACATTTGATGCCGTTGTAATTTTTTTGGAAATGTAGAAAGTGGTTGAGTGATAACTAGTACCATAGTGCATAAATGTAGAAGCACCGTGTAATGCTCTTGGATAACTGTAAACATTATAAGCATTTGTTTTAATTCTAACAGGTGTATGGTTACTATCTGATTTATCTGTTTTGGGAGATGCATAAACGGTTGTGGCTTTGGTATTTATATAGCCATACGCTTTTCCAGCACCATTAACTAGCCAAGAATATGATTTTCCATCTGATAATTTAATCGTTTTTGTGATGTAAAAAGTTGTTGAATGATAACTTGAACCATAGTGCATGAACTTTGATTTTGAATTTAAAGTTCGAGGGTAAGCATAAACATTATAAGCTTTCGTTTTAATTCTAACAGGCGCATGTGCAATGTATTTTGAAGATGATAGTTTAACTTTTGCTGAGACAGAGCTAGATGTACTGTGACTGGCTATCCCTAAGCCAAGTGCTGTAAACAGTAATGTGATCCCAATGAATTTACTGATTTTCATAATTTAGAACTCCCCTATAAAATATATTTTGTGCCTTCTAATTATACATGAATATGACTGATAGGCCAATTCATTATTTGAATGGAACGGGGTTATTAATACTGATCAAAAAGTTATGGAACAGTTAAATACCATGGAATGTAATATAAAAAAAATATATTATTATAAATAGGAATGATATAATTATTAGATATTTGGACAAAAGAATTGTTAAGGAGAATACAATTAATAATGACAAAAAATAATGGATTACTCTCAGTTGTTATTTTGGGATACAATGTTGAAGAGTTCATTGAAGAAAGTATTGAATCAGTTCTTAACCAAAGTTATGAACAATTAGAAATTATTTTAGTTGATGATGGATCAGTTGATGGGACTGCCGAAATTATGGATCGGTATGTATCACTTTTTGACAATATTAAAGCAATTCACAAAGAAAATGCTGGACCTAGTGCTGCTAGAAATGCAGGAATTGAAGCCGCTACCGGAGAATATATTGCCTTCGTAGATGGGGATGATTTATTACCAGTTGACGCATACAGTCTTTTGATGGGGTCGGTAAAGATGACTGATTCAGACTTGGCAACTGGTGCAGTTAAACGATTTAATTCTAAACGTAGTTCACGTTCTTACATTCATAAATTTGCTATTAAAGATACTGTTTATGAAACATCAATTGCAGAACACCCAGAATTAGTTTATGACACAACTTCATGGAATAAAGTTTATCGATTAAATTTGTTTATCGACAATAATTTGCGCTACCCTGTGGGAATGTTATATGAAGATATTCCTGTGATGATGGCAGCTCATTTATTGGCTAACCATATTGATATTATTACTGATATTGTATACGAATGGCGTTGGCGTGAAGGTGATAGCAAATCTATCACTCAAAGTCGAGGTAATGATATTCAACATTATAAAGACCGATTGGAAATGCTAGAGTTAACGCGTTCATACATGAAAAAATATGGGGCAACTCAAAATGTTATGGATGCATTTGATCTGAAATTATTAACAACTGATATTCCGCTATCAATGCAAGATATTCGAGAATCGGAAGAAGATTACATATTAGAATTTCAAAAAATTACAGTCCTACTTATTAGAACGATTAATCCAGAATTATTTAAGCAATTATCAATTAAAAATCAAATTCAATATGCTGCTGTGTTACAGGGGAATATTAAAGACTTAAAAAAATATAGTTATCGTCGTAGAAATATTGGAAAAATTGTTGAAAAAAATAATCGCTATCAATATGAAGATCCGGCTATCTCTTTAGATGTTGCTAAAGCGGTTGATGTGGGACAATCACAAAAATTCGAACAACGAATCTTAAATGTTTTTTCTGATGAAATGACAAGTGAGATAGTTATTAAGGGTTGGTTGCAACTCAATCAATTGAAAGTTACAAAAAAATTAGACGAAAAATTTACGGTTAATTTGATTAACATTATAAATGGGAAAGAAATGCCAATTACGTTTGAACGAGAAACCGTCAAGCGTCGTCGTCATTTATTTAAGCACCGTAACTATCGTTATTTTAGAATGTCATTTGATCAACAAGAGGCATACAAAATATTAGGAAACGGCATTTGGAAAATACAAGTTAATTATCAAGTTAAAAATATTAATGTGACGGAATTTTTAGCTAATCCTAAGCGTAAATTTATAAGTAATATTTTTTCTGGTAATGATTATCAAATTAAAACTGATTTTAGTTTTGACTGGGCATTAGCTTTTAATGCGATGACTTTGACAGCAAATGAAATAAAGACGGAAAAAAATGTTCAAGCTAATCTAATTCAAGATATTAGTGTGAATGATAGTAAATTAGTGGTCTCTACATGGTTAAATAATCCTGAAAGTACGAAGTTAATTGTTACTGAAAATAGTGATGATGAAATTGCGCCTCAAATTAGTGGACAAAAAATAAATGTTAGTGAACATCAAGTGAAATTTGAATTCTCAATAACTGAAGTAGCCGAGTTAAGTTCTGTAACACAAAAAAGACTCCAGTTAATTGATGAAAAAGAATTGAAATTAAGCTATGAGTTTGAACATGTTGATAAACCGCAAGAATATGAAATAGCACAATATAGTTTACTCGTTCAAAAGAATATGAAGGAAATGATTGGACTAAATATCGCACCACATTTTTCAAAACTAATGGATGTCCAGTGGTTAGATAATAGTCGGCTACGATTAATCGCTGAAAATACATTGTTTCAAAGTTCAGCAGAAAAAATTGTTTTACGTGTAATCGATCAAGAGGAACAATATAAATATCAATTTAATGACGTTACTGTCGATGATAACGGTCAAATAATCGTTAATTTGAATTTAATTAATGAACAACAAGACAGTTTCATTAAGGCAGCAAAATATAATCTTTATCTTGATTTTTATAGTGCTGACCAAGTTGTTCGTTCGCAAATTACAACTGAACCAGAACGTGTAGAAACGCTAGAAAGTCGTACAAATCATTTAGCAAGAACATCATTATACGAAACAAAAAACAATTTTTTGGTTTTAAACCAAAAATTATCGTGGGATAAGCAGGACGCAACCAAACGAAAACGGGCAATTAACTTCTCACTATATTACCCGCTACAACGTTTATTACCTTTAAAGAAGAAAACGATTGTCTTTGATAGTTATTGGGGCGCTTATTTCAATGGTAATGAAAAAGCCATTTATGATTATGTCCAAGAAAACATGCCAGATTATGAATGTGTCTGGTTATTCAAGGATCCGAATACAACAATAACCGGCAATGGTAAACGAGTTCGCTACTTCAGTAAAAAGTATTGGTATTACATGGCGCGAGCTAAGTATTTTATTGAAAATACTAACCTCCCTAACCAATATGCAAAACGAAAAGGACAAGTTGAAGTTCAATCGTTACATGGAACCTTCATGAAAACGATGGGATTTGATGAACCTTATTTCAAAGATGGTTCAAAAGGACGTCAGAATAATTTCATGAAACGAATTAAGCGTTGGGATTATCTTGTTTCACCTTCGCCATATATGGATGAAACAGCTAGTCACGCATTTAATTTTGAAAAAGAGGTTGTTCACTCTGGCTTCCCAAGAAATGATGTACTTTATAAAAAGAATAATGAAACTGATATCCTTAAAATTAAAGAATCTATTGGCATGCCATTGGATAAAAAGGTCGTATTATATGCACCAACCTACCGAAATAAAGACGGATTTGATTTTGAGTTAGATATTAAACAAATGCAAGCTAAATTGAGTGACGAATATGTGTTATTGGTAAGGCTACATTATTTCGTTGCCAATAAAATTGATCTAACTGAATTTGAAGGATTTACTTTTGATGTGTCTAATTATCCAACAGTTGAAGATTTATATTTAATTGCGGATACGTTAATTACTGATTATAGTTCAGTAATGTTTGATTACGCACATCTTAAACGACCAATGATTTTCTTTGCATATGATTTAAAAGATTATACAGAAGATACACGAGGTGTTTATCTCGATTATAATGGTACGGTTCCAGGACCAATTGTGGATACAACGGCAAAAATAATTGACGAATTAAGCGATTTTAATCATCTACAGACAACCTACGCGCAACAATTGATTGAATTTTATGATAAATTTTGTACGTATGGTCGTCAAGGGGATGCTTCAAAGCAAGTTTTTGAAGCAATGATTAGCGATCACTTATTACCACAAGAACCAAGCGTTCAAGTAATTAGAAATAAAATTAAAAAGATCGTTAAGTTTAATAAATGGTATCCAAAAGCATTTGGTATTATCGGTAAAATGTCAAAGAAAGATATTATTATATTTGAAAGTTTCTTTGGTCGTAAATATAGTGATAATCCAAAAGCTATCTATGAATACATGAAAGACCGTTACCCTAAATATAAGATGTACTGGAATGTGAACCAGGATTATGTTGCTTATTTTAAAGAAAATCATATTCCCTATGTGACACGATTCTCATTTAAAGGTATTTTCAAACAAGCTCGAGCAAAATATTGGTTTACGAATGTTCGTCGACCATTATGGTGGGTTAAACCTGAAGGTACAACAATTGTTCAGACATGGCATGGTACGCCATTAAAAACGATTGGTGTTGACGTAAATACAGGGTCAATGCCTGGCGTTGATGCTGCTAAATATCATAGCCAAGTTACAAAAGATTCTGATCGTTGGGATTATTCTGTTACGCCAAATGAATATTCGTCAGATATTTTCAGACGTGCATTCCGTTTGAACCGTAACCAAATGATTAATTCTGGCTATCCTAGAAATGATATTTTAACGAATTATACACAGACAGATATCAATCGTATTAAAGCAAGTTTAGAAATTAATCCAAACAAAAAAGTTATTCTATATGCACCTACTTGGAGAGATAATGAATACGTTAAAGCTGATTATTTCACGGCTAAGTTACATCTTGATTTAGATAAGATGAAAGCAGAACTTGGCGATGATATTATCGTTCTTGTTAGAACGCATTATTTAATTGCTAACTCATTAGATTTAACTGATTATGAAGGCTTTGCGCTGAACGTTGCTGATTATGAAGATATTAATGATTTATATCTTATTAGTGATCTGTTGATTACAGATTATTCATCTGTTTTCTTTGATTTTGCAGCGTTAAAACGTCCTATTATTTTCTTTGCATATGATTTAGATGAGTATGCAAATGATATTCGTGGTTTTTACTTTGACTACGAAAAAGAAGTACCAGGACCAATCGTTAAGGATACAGATGCTGTCATTACTGAGATTAAACGAGCATTTGCAACGGATGAACGCCATCACAATTATGATCAATTTGTAGCGACTTATAATGCTTGGGATGATGGACATGCAACTGAACGGTTAGTTGATTTTGTCATGAATGGACGCGTTTATGAAGCTCAAGAAACAGTAGTTGAAGAAACGACCGTCCATGTTCAAGATGGTGCTGAAGTTTGGTCAAAGGTTTATGGATCTAAAAATTATAAATTTGTAAAAAATATTGATGCCAGAGTTACAAATGAAGGTATCGTGAATAAAACGGGTTATTTAATTGATCCTATTCAAAAAAATAAAGTCGGTTCGACATTACTGTTTATCACGATGAGTGATGGGACAACCGGTTGGATTGATAAAAGTGAAGTAATCAATTAAGCAGTTTAAAGACGCCATTTGGCGTCTTTTTTTTGAATTAATTTATCGTTCAATAATGAGGATAAGTGAAACGCTATAATTGTTAGACAGGTTACGGTATAATGAAATTACTATACATAAATTAAAGGAGAACCATATCGATGCTTGATAGATTAAAAAAGTCTAAATTGATGTTTTGGTCACTTGAATTATTAATCGTTGCCTCGTTAATTTGGATGTGTACAAAAATAAGTTTTATTTTTAGTCCAATAGGAACGTTTATTTCCACATTATTTATTCCGATTATTATATCTGGGTTTTTATTTTATTTATTTAATCCGGTCGTTAAATTTTTAATGAAAATAAAAATCAAAAAATTCAAATTTTCTCGAACGTTGTCAGTTGCCATTCTATTTGTATTCCTAGCAATTCTTTTAGTTGCCTTAATAGGGTACCTGATTCCGAGAGTAGTCAGTCAGCTAAGTCAATTGGTGGTTAACCTACCAGATTATGCAAATGCAGTTAGTGAGTCGTCAAAAGATACGTTTAATCATTTAAATAAATATGCTTGGTTTAAAGAAATTGATTTTACTAGCTATTTAAACCAGTTTGAAAATTCTATTGGGACCTACTTCAAATCAATTGCAACCAATTTGACGAACTCGATAGGATCAATGATTGGGGTTGTAACGAGTGTGACAGTTGTTGCACTGACAGTACCTGTGATGTTGTTCTATATGTTAAAAGATGGTCAAAAACTAGTCCCAACGCTTAAAAAACTTGTTCCAGAAAAACATGGGGATGAGCTCGTTGAGTTACTTGACCGCATGGGTGATACAATTTCAGCGTACATTGGTGGACAAGCTATTGAATGTATTTTCGTTGGGGTATTTACCGCTATTGGTTATTCAATTATTGGTATGCCGTATATTTTGTTACTAGGAGTTGTGGCTGGCCTTGCTAATATTATTCCTTATATTGGACCCTATATTGGTATTTTCCCAGCACTGATTATTGCGGTAACACAGTCTACTCAAATGGTTATTTTTGTCGTGATTGTTGTGTTAATTGTCCAACAAATTGATGGTAATTTTGTCTATCCTAATGTTATAGGCAAATCATTAAATATACATCCATTGACGATTATTGTATTATTACTAGTAGCTGGTAACATTGCTGGGCTTCTAGGAATGATTTTAGGAATTCCCTTATATGCTGTTGTAAAAGTTGTTATTAAATACTTTTACGATATTAGACAATTGCAGGAAAAATAAGACAGTCATAACAGTTTATGATAAAATAAATTATTATTGATAACGACGGAGGAGCAAAAACATGAAAAAAATAATTACTTATGGAACATTCGATTTATTACACAAGGGTCATGTACGTATTTTACAACGCGCTAAAGCAATGGGCGACCATTTAACAGTTTGTATTTCAACAGATGAATTTAACGCAATTAAAGGGAAAAAGGCTTACACATCATATGAAGATCGTAAGTTCATTTTAGAAGCAATTAAGTACGTAGATGAAGTGATTCCAGAAACTGAATGGGACCAAAAAA
The DNA here is from genome assembly GCF_056782135.1 of Dellaglioa sp. CoH-56-MRSF-11. Next base: position 165,253 of record NZ_JBXAYE010000003.1, read on the forward strand.
TTAGTGACGTCGTCGATAATCAGATTGATACATTTGTGATGGGTGATGATTGGGCAGGTAAGTTTGACTTTTTAAGCGATTACTGTGAAGTTATTTACTTACCAAGAACAGATGGTATTTCAACAACAAAAATTAAAAAAGATTTAGGGATGAACTTGTAAAATATTTTATTATTTTATCTTTTGTAGTAAGGAGAACAAAATAATGAATGAAATTAAAAAAATAGTCCAAAAAGTGGTTAAGCGGATTGGTCGCCAAATTTTAATAACGTTAAATGATTTTACAATTAAATTTTCAATTAAAAAACACCAAGTTGTCTTTGAAAGCTTTAATGGGCGCGATGTTAACGATAACCCGATGGCCATTTACAAGCAGACTAGACGAGATCTTGGTGAAGAAAATGCGAAGCTTTTATATTTTAGCGTTAAACCAAGCATGTACACTAAATTAAAAGAACAATATCCGGAAATTAATTTAATTAAACGCTTTGGATTTTCTTGGACTATCAAAATGGCGAGGGCTGAATTTTGGGTCTTTAATTCAAGATTACCTATTTGGTGGAAAAAGAATCCGAAGACTACATATATACAAACATGGCACGGGACACCGTTGAAACATTTAGGAATGGATATTGAAAATGTTTCAATGCCAGGTACAACGACAGCGTTATACCATGCTAATTTTAAAGTGGAAACAGCACGTTGGGATTATTTAATAGCGCCTAATCATTATTCAAAGCAAATTTTTGAAAGTGCATTTGCTTTTAAAAATAAATCCTTGGATATTGGATACCCAAGGAATGACATTTTATATGCGGATAATAATGAAAAAGATATTAGAGCTTTAAAGAAAACGTATCTTGGTAATGAAGATGCTAAAGTGGTTCTTTATGCGCCAACATGGCGTGATGATAGCTTTTATACTCAGGGTGTTTATAAATTCGAAATGGCTTTTTCATTCGAATCATTCTTTCAACATGTATCAGACGATACTATTTTAATTATGCGGCCTCATTATTTAGTTAAGAATAGTATTAATATCGAAGGATTTGAAGATCGTGTTAAAATAATGGCAGATGAAAATATTACTGAATTATATTTAATGAGTGATATGATGATTACGGATTATTCGTCAGTGATGTTTGATTTTGCTAATTTGAATCGACCAATGATGTTTTATTGTTATGATTTAGAACATTATCGGGATGAACTACGCGGCTTTTATATCAACTTTGAGATGGAAGCGCCAGGACCAATCGTAGAAAAAGAACCAGATTTCTATAAACAATTGGATGTCTATACGCAAAATGGTGATTATCCTGGTTACGAAAAACAATTTAAAGATTTTCAAAATAAATTTATTGAATGGGATAATGGAAAAGCTTCTCAAAAAGTTTCTGACATTATCTTAGGTAAGTAAGCATATTCTCCTTTTGGGAGGATATGCTTTTTATTTTTTAAAATATAAATACTGATAACATCGGATAAGATGTTAATTTTTAGTGATTAATGGTAGAATTGTATAAGCGTAAGTGTATACATGTTATTATTGAGAATTAAAATAACTGAATGATTAATGGTGATAAAATGGAAGATTATAAAATTCGATTAGAGTATGTTACAAAAGGTATAACAAGTAAAAAAAATCGAAAAATTGATAAAGATTCGAAAGATATTTATTGGGCTTTAAGGGGCATCTCGTTTGATATTTATCGTGGTGAATTTTTTGGTATTATTGGCATGGGTGGCTCAGGGAAAGCAACGTTATCTGACATTCTAGCCGGTAAAGCCAAACAAACAACGGGTTTTCTAACGATGGCCGGTCACACGACGATTGTATCATATGAGACACAATTAAAACGCGATAAAACGGCTGTGCAAAATATTCAAGAAGCAATTACTGATTCTAAGATTGATTACAAAAATAGTGATCAAACTTTGAATAATGTTTTAAATTTTGCTGACTTAGGGGTATTAAAAGAAAGTAAAATTGAAGATTACTCTCCCGATATGCGTGCGCGAGTTGAGTTAGCAATGGCCTTCTTCATTGAACCTGATATTATTATTTTAGATGGTATTCTATCAGCATTAGATGATATTTTTTATCAAAAAACGGTTGATAAAATTAAAAGCCTACAAACAGAGGGCAAAACTTTTGTACTTGCTAGTCAAGATTTACAACAAATGGAGTTCTTAACAGACAGAATTGCCTGGATTCAAAACGGTCAACTGATGGATATCGGTGAGTCTGAAAAAGTCGTTATGAGTTATTTAGATTTTGTTGCTTGGTACGATAGTTTGACTGATGAGAAACGAAGTGAGTACGATAAACAACGTGATTCAGAACGTAAATCATTTAGTGTAGAGACCTTATATACACAATATAAAAAAACGCATTTTGATCCTGATATGCCTCGATCAATTGAGTTGCGTCGTAGAGATGCCTTTTATAACGGACAAGCATTTGACGATACAAAATATTTTTTAAAAAAGAAAAATGGTAAAAAGCACGGTAAACTAGCTTTGATGGTTATTGGTATTTTGATTTTAGCAGTGATAGGAACAGTTTCTGCCAAGTATGTTCAAATGAACAATGACAAGCAAGAATCGAGTTCAATCGCCCAACGTCAGAAGTCTGTAAGTGAATCAAAAAAAATAGCAATTTCAAGCTCAATTAGTAGAGCTGATGTCTCTAAAAAAGTGGTGGCATCTTCTAAATCTAAATCAGCTAAAGCTGCTTCAAGCAAGTCAGCCAAACGGTCTGCTGAAAAAAAGCGGCAGAATGAGTCGCTTGCTAAAGCTAAGGCAGAAAGTGAATCCGTTCTAGCTAGAGAGTCATCTGAAAGGGTGGCTAGTTCTGAGTCAGCAGCAAAAGAAAGTAGTGAAAAGAAGGAAAGTAGTGAAAAGAAAGAAAGTATCAGTAAAATTAGTACGAAGATGTTTGAGGTAGGTAGTGGGGATAGTTTATCAAGTATCGCGACTGCCAATGATACAACCAGTGATCAATTGATGGACATCAATGAATTATCATCAAATCTTTTGCATGTAGGACAAAAAATAAAAGTACCTAAATAAATGTGAGTTAACTCGGAGGAAGTTATGAAATTAAGAACGAAAGTAATTATTGGTATAGTTGCAGTTGTGTGTATCGGTGGTGGGACGATATTAGCTAGTACGAAGGCTGGTCATGACGTCGTTGAGTGGGTTGCTACTCGTGGGTCATCTGACCAACAAAAAAAGGAGTACGCTGAACAACAAAAATTAGCTGAATCGAAATATGGTAAGAGTAAGTCTAGTGAAAAATCAAAACCAAAATCAAAAAAGAAGAAAACTGAAAAGAAAAAATCTGTGTCTAAAAAAAGTAAATCAACGTCGTCTTCGTCGTCAAGTTCTAATATTGATACGGATACGATAACTGTTGTTTATGGTGATTCATTGTCATCTATTGCGTTAAGCCATGATATGACAGTGAAGGAACTAATTGCATTAAATGACATGGAAAATACAACATTAAGACCTGGGCAAACGCTTAAGGTCGTTGCTGGAAGTGGAAAAAGTATAGATACTACATCTTCAGATACAACAGGCACAGATAATACAAGTTCTGATAATACTACTTCAGACAACACAACAAGTTCATACTCTAATGACGATACAACTTCAGATAGTACAAGTACAGCAAGTTCATACTCTAATGCTGATACAAGCTCAGATAGTACAACAAGTTCAGATACTTCTAGTACCGATAACACAACAAGATCATATTCTAGTTCAACATCAGATACAACTAGTTCAACGAGCTCAACTAGTGATGAGACAACTAGCAATTAGCAATCGGATTTCTGCATGTTAATAGGTGTATAATATCCGTAGGTTAAAAAATAAAGACAAATGAATTGGAGCGGATGAGTAAATGAGTTCAGACCCTGGTCACGAACTGCTGTTGCAGCTGTTATTATTAGTCATTTTGACATTAGTGAATGCCTATTTTTCAGCTGCAGAATTAGCAGTAGTTTCAGTAAATCGTAATAAAATTGAGGCAGAGGCGAAAGCTGGAGATAAAGGTGCAATAAGAATTCTTGGTATATTAAATAATTCGACATCATTTTTATCAACTATCCAGATTAGTATTACTTTTGCCGGGTTCTTGTCTTCAGCTTTTGCAGCAACATCTTTGGCTAAATATGTTGAACCATTGTTTGGGAGTGCTGTGTGGGCACATGATGTTGCAGTAGTTATCGTTACGTTGATTTTATCTTATTTTTCATTAGTTTTAGGAGAATTATATCCTAAACAATTGGCACTACAGATGCCAGACAAAATTGCCAGAGCAACGACTGGGCCTATTCAACTTATTGCGATTGTTTTCAAACCATTTAACTGGTTGTTATCAATTTCAATCCGTGCATTAGAAAAAATAACACCAATTAAGTTTAATAAAAATAATATTGAGGTTATTAGTCGACAAGAAATTGTTCATATGATTCAAACTGGTGAAGAGCGTGGTGCTATTGATTCAGATGAATATGAAATGATGGAAGGCGTTATTTCGTTACATACGAAATTCGCTCGTGAAGTTATGGTCGCTAGAACTGATGCTTTTATGATTGATTTACAAAACGATAATGATCGTAATATTGATGCTATTTTAAATCAACCTTATTCTCGTGTACCCGTTTATAGTGATGATAAAGATAACGTCGTTGGCGTTGTTCATATCAAAAATTTGCTTAAAGCTGCTAGAGCAAAAGGGTTCGATAGAATTAGTTTACGTCAAATTATGCAAGAGCCCATGTTTATTCCAGAAACGATGGCTGTTGATGATTTGTTATTCGAAATGAAGAAAACACACACTCAATTAGCTATTTTATTGGATGAATATGGCGGTGTTGTTGGACTTGCCACAATTGAAGATTTAATTGAAGAGATTGTTGGCGATATCGACGATGAGTCAGATAGCCCTGATGATACATTGAGAAAAATTAATGCACATGAATATATCGTACAAGGTCGAATGACACTTGACGATTTTAATGATGAATTTAATTGTGATATCAACGTTAAAGACGTAGACACAATTGCGGGATTCGTCTTAACTGAATTAGGTCGAATTCCCGGTAATAATGAACAACTACAGATTACACTTCACAATGGTATACTTCTCGAAACGGAAAAAATGGACGGTTCTCGATTAGTGGAATTGAAAGTTATGATTCCCGAAACACGGTTAAAAGATACTTTAAAGAGTAAAGAATAAAATATGGGATGATAAGGTCAATAGAACTCTAATAAGTTCCATTGACCTTATCATTTTTTACGTCGAAGTTCATTATCATTTATGATAAACTATGAGTAATATGTTTTAGAGAGGACAAAAAATGAATACAGAAGAATTAGAGACTCAAGTAAAAAAACGCCGAACATTTGCGATTATTTCTCATCCCGATGCTGGTAAAACAACCATTACAGAACAATTACTTTTATTCGGTGGGGTTGTCCGTTCTGCCGGAACAGTTAAGGGTAAAAAATCTGGTACTTTTGCAAAATCTGATTGGATGGAAATTGAAAAGAAACGTGGTATTTCTGTTACTAGTTCAGTTATGCAATTTGATTACGCCGATAAGCGGGTTAATATTTTAGATACACCTGGGCATGAGGATTTCTCGGAAGATACCTACCGAACATTAATGGCCGTAGATTCTGCAGTCATGGTTATTGATTCTGCAAAAGGAATTGAACCACAAACAAAGAAATTATTTAAAATTTGTAAAATGCGTGGCATTCCTATTTTCACATTCATCAATAAGATGGATCGTGATGGACGTGAGCCACTTGATTTAATGGCTGAACTCGAAGAGGTCTTGGGCGTTGAATCATACCCAATGAACTGGCCAATTGGTATGGGTAAAGGCTTAAAGGGATTATACGATATCTACAACCATCGTATTGAACTTTACCAAAAAGAAGATAAAGGCATGGACTACGTTGATTTAAATGACGCCGGTGAGATTGAAGGCGACCATCCTTTAAAAGAAGATAGTATCTATCAAGAAGTGCTAGATGAAATTGAATTATTGGGCGATGCTGGTAATACCTTTGATGAAGCAAAAATCGCAACAGGGGATTTAACGCCGGTTTTCTTTGGATCAGCATTAACTAACTTTGGTGTAAAAACGTTCTTAGATATTTATTTGAACTATGCACCAGCACCACAAGAACATAAAACGATTGAAGAAACAACGATACAACCAACAAATGAACATTTTTCTGGGTTTGTTTTCAAAATTCAAGCAAATATGAATCCTAATCATCGTGATCGAATTGCGTTTATTCGAATTTGTTCAGGTGAATTTGAACGTGGGATGGATGTTAAATTAGCAAGAACTGAAAAGAAAATGCGTTTATCTAATTCAACCCAATTTATGGCAGATTCTCGTGAAGTTTTAGAATCAGCTGTAGCTGGCGATATTATTGGATTATATGATACTGGTAATTTCCAAATTGGCGATACAATCAGTAACATGAAGAAACCAATTACCTTTGAAAAATTACCTCAATTTACGCCTGAATTATTCATGAGCGTTAATGCTAAAAATGTAATGAAACAAAAATCATTCCATAAGGGTATTCAACAGTTGGTTCAAGAAGGTGCTGTTCAATTATATAGAAGTTACAACACGGGTGACTATATTCTGGGTGCCGTTGGTCAACTTCAATTTGAAGTCTTCCAATTCAGAATGTTAAATGAATATAATTCAGAAGTTATCATGACACCAATGGGTTCTAAAACAGCTCGCTGGATTGATCCAGAACAATTGGATGAAAAGATGTCAAGTTCACGTAACTTACTTGTTAAAGATCGACAAGACTTACCGTTGTTCTTGTTTGAAAATGCATTCGCAGAACGCTGGTTTGCTGACAAATATCCAAACGTTACATTAACATCAAAACTATAAACGAAAAGAGGTATACCAATTGGTATACCTCTTTTTTGAGTGCTTATTAATTTAATGAGTAAGGCATTTTGATGTAAGTTTCATCAATAAAACCACCATCTTTTAATTCAAACCAAACATCATTACTTGATGATAACTGACTGATTAAAGTAACTTGTGTATTGTCAGCTAAAACTCGTAATTTTTTACCATAAGGTTTAGTGTAAATAGTTACAGATTTATTAGGAATGTAATCAATTGAAGCAGAGTGATTGATTATTTTTTTAGTAAATTCATTGGTGTCATTGTCGGGTAATAAAGCATATTTGGGTTGAATAATCATTTTTACATTAGAAGTACTTTCTAACCATTGATTGCCACCTATGCTGTACCAAATAGTTCCCAAATTCGTTTCGATTTTTTCAAATACTTGTAAAATAACGCCAGCAGGTAAGAAGGCGGGATAGGAGTTACCCTCGGGTAAGTCATAAGGACGTACGCGTTTTGTAATCTGGATGTATGCGTCAATTTGATCGACGGTTTTCCAATTGATGTTGCGATAATAATAGTAGATGGTTTGTTGTTCATTTGTGAAAGTACCATAACTAGTTTTTGAGGCACGCAATAAATTGAACCCTGGAATATTGACAGGGTCATAAGTGAAAGGGTCATTCAAATGGCCACGTAGTAAAGTGGGTGAGCCGATTAAGTAGCCACCATCAATATCTTGATTATAAATCCAAACGGCAGCGCCATGTTTCTTTTCATAGCTTAAAATAATAGCACCATAGTTGGTTACAAAAGTACTTGTGAATCCCGAAATGCCAACTAGATTATAATCATTGATTGGTTCAAATTGAAGTCTTAAATCGCTACCTATAGTGCCACTGATAATTTGCGGACGAGATAGATTATTATTATTTTGGTCTTTATAGTAAACAATCATTGTGGCATCTGAAACAGATGTTGGTAGAAAAGTTTTTTCTTCAATGACTTCATGTTTCTTTTGTTTTGGTGCCTTATATTTTTTTGTTGATTCAGAATTGAATACAAATTGTATATCGGAAGTGGAAGTAGGTTGGTCATTTTTTGTAAAAACAGACAACATATTCCGGAAGAAATCTCTTAAGGCGATTTTAATCAGCTCCATTCATAATCTAATATCATAATTATAACCTAAAAAGATTAATTATTGGGGAAAAGTGTTTGAAATATCGTTTATTTATTTAAAAGAATGAATAAAATAAAAAAAGATGCAGACTCAGAAAAAATTATCTGAGTCTGCATCTTTAGTTTAGCCTTTACTTTTCAACGTTAGAGTCGGAATCTTTAACATCAGTAGTTGTATCGGCTGATATCTTAATTTCATCTTTTTCAATTTTTGCAGCTAATTTTGTTACATCAGGATTATCAAGGTAGAAGTCAGCTATTTGATCTTCAATCTGTTCCTGGATAACACGTCTTAGTGGACGAGCACCCATTGCGGGATTGTAGCCTAAATCAACTAATTTTTCTTCAACCCGATTTGTAACGTGAAGTTCTAAGTTTTGATTTTTAAGAACTTTATTAACGTCATCAAGCATGATACTTACGATTGAAACTAAGTTTTCTTTACTTAATGAGTTAAATTCAACGATGTCATCAAAACGGTTTAAAAATTCAGGACGGAAGTAATTTGATAGTTTATCAATGATGGCATGGGTTGCACCAGTTGACGTTGCACCAAAGCCAACATTTGCTTCAGCATCAGCACTACCAGCGTTAGATGTCATAATGATAATCGTATCTTTGAAACTTACCACGCGACCTTGTGAATCTGTTAAACGGCCATCTTCAAGAATCTGCAAGAACATATGCATAACATCAGGATGTGCTTTTTCAACTTCATCTAACAAGATTAAACTGTATGGATTACGACGAACTTGTTCAGTTAATTGACCAGCTTCTTCATAACCAACATAGCCAGGAGGGGAACCAATCAATTTAGAAACTGAATGGTTCTCCATGTACTCACTCATATCGAAACGAATCATTGATTCTTTTGTTCCAAATAATTCTTTTGATAATTGTTTAGCAAGTTCTGTTTTACCAATTCCAGTTGGTCCAACAAACAAGAATGATCCGATAGGACGCCCAGATTTATTGAATCCAATCCGGTTACGGCGGATGGCGCGGGCCACTTTATCAATGGCGTCATCTTGGCCAATGACATTAGCTTGAAGGGAAGTGGCTAAATTTTTCAATTGTTGTTGCTCTTTTTCCTTTAGTTCGCCTACAGGAATCCCTGTTTTTTCTTCAATAATTTGTTCCATTTCTTTTTCGGTTACAATTGGTAATTCATCAGAATCAGTATTACTATCTTGTAATTCTTTGAATTTTGCGACTTGATCGCGATAGTAGGCTGCTTTTTCATAATCTTCGTCGGTTAGTGCAGCTTGTTTTTGAGTTTCAGCGTTTTTAATTTTTTCTGCAACTAATTTGGGATCAATAGCTTTAATGGTTAAATTCATTTTTGACCCAGATTCATCAAGTAAATCGATGGCTTTATCTGGTAAAAAACGATCTTGAATGTAACGGTCAGAGAGAGAAGCAGCAGCTTCAATTGCTTCATCACTATAATGAACATGATGGTAAGCTTCGTATTTCTTTTGAATACCTTTTAAAATGACGATTGACTCTTCGACACTAGGTTCATCAACTTGGATAGGCTGTAAACGACGTGCAAGCGCAGCATCTTTTTCGATTTGACGATATTCATTTAGAGTTGTTGCGCCAACGAGTTGTAATTCGCCTCGAGCAAGAGCTGGTTTTAGAACGTTACCGGCATCCATACCACCTTCAGCATTACCAGCGCCTACAATTTCATGAATTTCATCAATGAATAGAATGATAGACTTATCATTTTTAAGTTCCTTCATTAATTGTTGCATTCGTTCTTCGAACTGACCACGAATACCCGTTCCTTGAACTAATGAAACAACATCTAATCGAATAACTTGTTTGTTTAAAAGTTTTTGAGGAACAGCTGAATCAACAATTTTTTGAGCTAATCCTTCAACGACTGCTGTTTTACCAACACCAGCTTCGCCGATTAGAACAGGATTATTTTTTGTCCGACGATTCAAAATTTCAATGATTTGATTAATTTCTTGATCGCGACCAATGACCGGGTCAATATTTCCTGCCCGTGCCTCATCGGTTAAATTAAGACCGAATTGACCAAGGATTGTATCCTTACCATTATTTTTATTAGCGCCACCATTTCTACCAGCTTGGGTAGGAGGTGTCTGCTCTTTTCTTTGTGAACTATTATTTTGACTATTTGGTGCAATCGCATTAAATAAATCATCAAGGTTACCAAAGCTAAATGGATCTTGTTGATTATTACGGATTTGACCATTACTTAAACGCTCTTGTTCATCTTTTAGTAATCGATAACAATTTTGACATAAATCGTATTCTTGATGTTGACCATTTAAGTTAGTTGATAAGTGTATTGTCGCTGGATTGATTTGACAATTTTGACAGATCATATGTGTCACAACCTTTCATATTTCGTTCGTATAGTTTAGTTTATCTAAGATCAAAAACATGTTGACCATCTTTGACCTTCGATGAATAGTATACAAAATATGGAAAAATTCTGCAAGCAATTAGAACTCCTTTTTTACATTTTATGGAGGCTAATCTATAATGAATTTAGTATAGTAGATTTTAGTGAAAAGAGGTTTGAAAATGAGCGAAGATTATAAAGCAAAAATTGATGCATTGATTGCTGGTGAAATAGAGACAATAACAATCAACCCAGATGAATTTATGGCGTTTCAACTTGTTTGGCAAAAAGAAAAATTACGTAAGGCAATCGTTGGTAATGCGCAAAGAGAAGGTCAAATTATTTACAAATATGTTAGTTTGAAAAACTAAAGACTTGTATCATTTTTTAAATAATGGTATTATTTGTCTCTAAAGACTAATGTGTTTAATTTATTAATGAAAACGTGTTCTTTGCTTTTGTTAGTGGGTTATGCATTTTTCTAAAATAAAAAAATATAGAACATCAAGGAGATAATTAATTATGGAAAAGAAAGACTTTCACGTAATCGCAGAAACAGGTATCCACGCGCGTCCAGCTACATTATTGGTACAAGCAGCAAGCAAATTTACTGCTGACGTTGCTTTGGTTTACGGAGAAAAATCAGTAAACTTGAAATCAATCATGGGCGTTATGTCATTAGGCGTTGGTCAAAATGCTGATGTAACAATCACTGCTGATGGCGCTGACGAAACAGATGCAATCGCAGCTATTACAGAAACAATGACGAAAGAAGGACTTGCTGAATAATGTCGAAAATGCTAAAAGGGATTGCTGCTAGTGATGGTATTGCCATTGCTAAAGCATATATGTTAGTTCAACCCGATTTGTCATTCTCGCAAGTAAGCATTGAAGATCCAGAGTCAGAAATCAAACGCCTTGATGCTGCTGTTGCAGCATCAAGTGAAGATTTGAAACTAATCAAACAAAAAGCTGCAGAAAACCTCGGCGCAGAAGAAGCCGAGGTTTTTGAAGCTCATTTGACAATCCTTTCAGATCCTGAACTTATGGGCAACATTGGCGATAAAATCAAAAATGATAAGGTCAACGCTGAAGCAGCATTGAAGGATGTCACAGATATGTTCATTTCAATGTTTGAAGATATGACTGATAATGCTTATATGCAAGAACGTGCAGGCGATATTCGTGATGTTACGAAACGTGTAATGAGTCATTTATTAGGAGTTACAATTCCTAATCCTGCTCTTATCGATCAAGAAGTTGTGGTCGTTGCACATGATTTAACACCATCGGATACAGCCCAATTAAATCGTAAATTTGTTAAAGGATTTATTACTGATGTTGGTGGACGTACTTCTCATTCTGCTATTATGTCTCGTACGCTTGAAATTCCTGCTGTTGTAGGCGCTGGTGATCCAACGACTGCAATCTCAGAAGGTGATATGGTTATTGTTGATGGTATCAATGGTGACGGAATTATCAATCCTACTGCTGAAGAAATTTCAACATATGAAGCAAAAGCAAAAGCTTTTTCTGATCAAAAAGCTGAATGGGAAGAACTAAAAGACGCTAAAACAGTTACTGCTGATGGCGTACATTTTGATTTAGCTGCTAATATCGGTACACCTAAGGATGTTGAGGGTGCAGTAGATAATGGTGCTGAAGCAGTTGGTTTATTCCGTTCAGAATTCTTATACATGGATGCTAGTGAATTACCTTCAGAAGATGATCAATTTAAAGCTTATAAAGCTGCAGTTGAAGGTATGAATGGTAAACAAGTAGTTGTAAGAACAATGGATATTGGAGGCGATAAGGAATTACCTTACTTGCCATTACCAGAGGAAATGAATCCGTTCTTAGGATATCGCGCAATCCGTATTAGTTTGGATCGTCAAGATATTTTCAGAACACAACTTCGTGCTCTACTTAGAGCTTCTCATTATGGACAATTAGCAATTATGTTCCCTATGATTGCAACTGTTGATGAATTTAAATCAGCAAAAGCTATCTATACTGAAGAACGTACTAAGTTAATTGACGCTGGTGTACCAGTAGCAGATAAACTTGAAGTCGGTATGATGATGGAAATTCCTGCTGCTGTTATGAACGGTGATCATTTGGCTAAGTATGCTGATTTCTTTAGTATTGGTACAAATGATTTAATTCAATATTCAATGGCTGCTGATCGAGGTAATGAACAAGTGTCATACCTTTACCAACCTTATAACCCATCAATTTTACGTTTGATTAAAATGGTAATTGATTCGGCTCATAAAGAAGGTAAGTGGGCAGGTATGTGTGGCGAAATGGCCGGCGATCAAATTGCCGTACCTATTTTAGCTGGAATGGGACTTGATGAATTCTCAATGAGTGCTTCGTCAATTCTTAAAACACGTAGTTTAATGAAAAAATTAGATACAACAAAAATGAAGGAATTAGCTGATAAAGCTGTTTCTGACTGTGAAACTAATGAAGAAGTTATTGCATTAGTTGAATCTTACATGAAATAAATTAAACACAAAAAAACTGGTAATTTCGATTATCAGTTTTTTTGTGTTTAATTGGGAATAGATGAGAATAGTCTACTTTTATTGCATAACGGGTGAGAAACCAATATAATTAAAACTATTATATTAGAATAGACAAGGGGACCTTATCGTGAATATTGGAATTTTTACAGATACATATTTTCCACAAGTGAGCGGTGTGGCGACTTCAATAAAAACACTAAGAAACGAGCTCGAAAAAGAGGGACATACCGTCTATATCTTTACGACGACTGACCCACATGTTGATAAGACAGTATATGAACGTAATATTTTTAGATTCTCTAGTATTCCATTTGTTTCTTTTACAGATAGAAGAATTGCTGTTAGAGGCTTATTTCAAGCTTACCAAGTGGCAAAAGAACTAAATTTAGACGTTATTCATACACAGACTGAATTTTCTATGGGCTGGATTGGTAAATTTGTTGCAAGAAATTTAAAAGTTCCTTGTTTACATACCTATCATACAATGTATGAAGATTATTTACATTACATTGCCAATGGTAAGTTATTGAAACCATACCATGTTAAGCAAATGACAAAAACATTTGCATTCCATATGAGCGGGATTATCGCACCAAGTACACGCGTTCAGACGTTGCTACAGAAGTATGGTGTGAAATCAGAAATACGAGTTATCCCTACAGGGGTAGACATTTCTCAATTTGAACAAATTGAAACAGAAGATTATCGTTCTAAATTAGACATTTCTGAAGATCAACCAGTCATGCTTGCGTTAAGTCGATTGGCATTTGAAAAGAATACACAAGAAATTATTGATGGTATGCCAGCGATAATTAAAAAAGTACCGAATGTTTTACTCTTGATTGTAGGGGATGGTCCGGCACGTGAAACCCTTGAAGAGCAAACAGAAAGTTTAAATTTAAAGGACAACGTCAGATTTATTGGTGAAGTTGATAATGATGAGGTATTCCATTTTTATCAGTTAGCAGATTTATTTGTGTCTGCATCAGTAACAGAATCTCAAGGATTGACGTTTATCGAAGCTTTAGCTGCTGGAACACCGGTTATTGCTAAAACGGGTAAATATACTGACGAGTTAATGGAAAAACCAGAAGTTGGTAAAACTTTTTCATCTGAAACTGAAATGGTGACTGATATTATTGATTACTTAAATAGATGTCATGAAGAAGTTGATCCAGAGCCAAGATTAGAAAAGTTAAAAGAAATTTCAGCGGCAACATTTGGATCAAAAGTTGCTGAATTTTACCAAGATGCTCAAATTCATTATGTTGAAATAGAAGAAGAGGATGACGAAATCAGTCATCTATAAACGAATTTATTTTCAAAGGAGTTTCAACCATGCTATTAATTAACATGTTTTCTGCGGCCAATTCGGTTAAAGGACAAGGGGTCGGTAGCGCATATACCGAAATGATGAAGTTGCTCAAAGAACGCTTTCCAACTGAATTCAAAATTAGTGTGAATAAATATAGTCGCTCAGATATTAGTCATTACCATACCATCAATTTTCCTTATTACCTTTCGACTTTTATGCCAGGTAGAGGTAAAAAAATTGGCTATGTCCATTTTTTACCAGAAACACTTGAGGGAAGTGTTAAAATTCCACAACCTTTTAAAGCCATTTTTTATTGGTATGTAATTGCTTTTTATAAACGAATGGATCATATTGTCGTGGTTAATCCAAGTTTTATTCCAAAACTTGAAGCGTTTAAGATTCCAAAAGAACGCGTCACGTATATTCCTAATTTTGTTTCAAAAAAAGTTTTTTATGAAAAAACCGTGGAAGAAAAACAAGCTTTTAGAGATGCGTTAGGTATTCCAGCCGATAAATTTGTTGTTTTTGGTGATGGTCAAGTTCAAGAAAGAAAAGGTGTGCCCGATTTTATTAAGTTAGCTAAGCAAAATCCTGATATCCAATTTATTTGGGCCGGTGGCTTTTCATTTGGTAAGTTAACTGACGGTTATGCTGAATTAAAAAAAGTAGTTGATAATCCGCCTAGTAATTTAACGTTTACTGGGATTATTGATCGAGAAGCTCTAGTAAATTATTACAATATTGCTAACCTTTTCTTACTGCCATCTTTCAATGAATTGTTTCCAATGTCAGTATTAGAAGCATTTAGTTGTGGGACACCTGTATTATTGCGCGATTTAGATCTTTATAAAGCGGTTATTGAGGGCTATTATGATGCCGCGACAGATGTTAATGGTATGCAAATTAAATTGAGAAAATTAAAAGAAGATCCCAATGCGTTATCAGTTTTGCATGACAAAGCAGATCAGGCATCAGCATACTATTCTGAGGATAGATTGGCTGAAATTTGGCATCAATTTTACTTGGACCAGAGCAAAGAGGGCTAAAAGATGACTCGAAAAAACATAGGTTTATTGACGTTAATGGTTATAATTGGGATGGGGATATTCGCTTATTCTTTAAAAAATGTATCAATTCAGTCGCTCGTTAAAGCTTTAGTTAATATTAATATATGGTGGTTATTAGTAGCAGTATTTTGTATCTGTATGTACTTTGTCATTGAAGCATTTGTTGTTCAACGGTTCATGATAGGGCAACATAAAAAATTTACATTTAAGAATGCAATTCGTATTCCACTGATTGAACAATTATTTAATGGAATCACACCTTTTTCAACAGGTGGACAACCTGCACAATTGTTTGCGATGGCTCAGTCAGGTGTGGACGCTGGTCGTGCAAGTTCCATTTTATTAATGAAATTTGTCGTTTACCAGGCAATGATTGTTATTAATTTTATTGTTTGTTTACTAATTGGGTTTCAATACATTCAAGATAAAGTTAATTATCTAATGGTATTCGTGATTTTTGGATTTGTGATTCATTTAGCTGTGATTACTGCTTTGTTAATGATCATGTATTGGTATGGATTCACTAAAAAATTAGTGTATGTTTGTATGCTAGTTGTTAAGTTATTCGTTAAAGGGGATCGTTTTGATCGCTGGAATACAAGTATTTATTCAAAAATTGAAAACTTCCATAAAGAGAGTTTACGTATGAAGAATGAAAAGAAAATGATTTTTCACGTTTTTGTATTAACATTCTTCCAACTCGCGTTTTACTATTTAATTCCATACTTTATTATGTTGTCATTGGGATACACATCAGTGAATGTGATTATGATTACAGCACTTCATGTGCTTATTGTCATGGTAATTTCACTTTTCCCAATTCCGGGGGGAACTGGTGGTGCAGAATATAGCTTCGCGATTGTCTTTTCTAGTTTCATGACCAGTCACAGTAAATTGATTTTAGCCATGTTGTTATGGCGTATTTTAACTTACTATGTTGGACTATTTGCGGGAATGTTTGCTTTAGTTGTTAAACCAGATAAGGTAGAAGAAGTTGGAATTGAAGATTAAATAAATGAAATATGATAGTAACCATTGCTGATGATAGATTTTCTATTATTGGCAATGGTTTTTTTTGTGTTTTATAAGGAGAAGAACGTGTTTCTTTAAGCAATACTAAAATCGCTAATCAGTTTATTACTATTCAAAATAACGACAAAAAAGCACTGTCAAATGACAATGCTTTTATTAGTTAGCTTTTCAAAATCGTTAAATATATTGTGATAAAGCGTCTTTAACTTGCTCTTTTGAATGATAACCGACGAGTGTATCAACAACTTCGCCATCTTTTTTAATCATTAATGTGGGAATTCCCATGATACCAAAATCGTCAGCTGTTTTAGGATTTTGGTCAACATCCATTTTAGCAAATTTAACCTTGTCACCTATTTCTTGTTCTAATTCCTCAATTGCTGGTGATTGCATTTTGCAAGGGCCACACCATGTTGCCCAAAAATCCGTCAATGTTATACCTGAATCTGTAACTGTTTTGAAATTTTCATCTGTAATTGCTTGTACCATTTGAATTCCTCCTTTATTTATTTGAATATAATATCAGAGGAAATATAATTAGCCTAAATATATGCTTACAAAAAGTAAGTATAAAGAAATAACGCCGTATTTTTATTTATTTTGTGTCATGTAGTCATTCAAACGTTCCATCCCAAGCACTAAATTCTCCATACTAGAAGCGTAACTTAAGCGAACGTAACCTTGACCAGAATCACCAAAAGCAGTTCCTGGAATTAAGGCAAGTTTATTATTAAAAGCTAGTTCTTTACAGAATGCCATAGAATCTTGGTTATATCCTGCAGGAATTTTTGCGAAAATATAAAAAGCGCCACTAGGTTGTGCCATTTCAAAATGCATTTTTTTCATTTCAGCCATAACGAAATCACGGCGTTTTTTATATTCAACATTCATTATGCGACCATCGTCTTTACCGTCACGTAAGGCAGCAATTCCAGCACGTTGAGAAACACTTGTTGCAGAGGTTACTAAGTATTGATGAACTTTTTTTAATTCATCAGTCATCGCTTTGGGAGCAAGCAAGAATCCAATGCGCCAGCCAGTCATGGCATGCGATTTTGATAAACCATTAATTAGGACAGTTTGGTCACGGATATATTTTGCAATTGAGACATGTTCATGATCATAAGTTAATTCACTATAAATTTCATCACTAATTGCCCATAATTTTTGCTTTCTAATTTCATCAGTTATCGCAATAACTTCATCTTCGGTCCAAGAAATACCAGTTGGATTACTTGGATTAATTAGGATAATACCTTTAATATTTTCATTTGGATTATCTTTAACAGCTTGATTAATCATCTCAGGTGTTAATCTAAAGTTATTATCACGTGTGTTGATAAAAATTGGTTTAACCCGATTTAAAGTAATCAGTGGCATATAGCCAGGGTAGAGTGGCGTTGGGACAAGAACGGCATCGCCGGGGTTGAAGATAGTCTGTAAGGCAGTTGCGATGGCTTCAGTTGCACCAACTGTAACTAGAATTTCAGATTGTGCATCATAAGTAACGTCATATTTTTCATTAAAAAATTCACTGGCAGCTTCACGTAACTCAATATCACCAGCCATACCCATATAATGTGAGTAATTTTCATGAATGGCTTCGATGGCAGCTGCTTTAACATGATCGGGTGTATTAAAATCTGGTTCACCCATTGTTAATTTAATCATATCAGGAATTTGGCTCACTTCATCATCAAATTGACGAATATCTGAGACCTCTATTTTAAATACTTGATCGTTCAAATCTTTTCTAAATAAGCTCATTTTTATGCCTCCAAGTCTAATAACTAACAGTTTAGCATAAAAACAAGTTAAGAAACGATTATAATCTGCTTAATCAGGTGTAAATGTATAGAAAATTTGGTATTATTAACTATGATATTGAAAGGGGAACAACTATGAAAAATTCTCAGTTAGTAGCAATCATTAGTCGCTTAGAGGCTATGCAAAAAGAAGATAACGGCGAAATCCAAACAAGACACTTCGAACGTGAAGGTGTTGAAAAGGGAATCGTTGAATATGATCCAGATATGAAAGCATATACGTTAGAAGATTTAAGTAACCATACTAAATTTCCTTTCGATGATATTGATTTAATTGCAATGGAAGTTTACGACTTACTATTTAGTTAATCAATAACTGAAACATAGATTGAAAGACATTTTCGTGTTCTCGAAAACTGATCTTAAAAAATGGAGGCACTAAGATGCGGTCAACTTTAAAATATGTTCAGGATAAATTGAGCTCAAGATGGGGATTCCTCCTCTTGACGCTCGTTTTATTTTGGGCCAAAACAGTTGTTGCTTATGAAACCAAATTTACATTAGGTGCAACAGGTAGCATGCAACAATTTTTACTTTATATTAATCCAATACCAACAGCGTTATTATTATTTGGAATTGCAATCTACTTTAAGGGTAAAAAATCATATTGGATTTTGCTGATTGTTGATTTTATTCAAACATCATGGCTTTTTGCAAATATGGTTTATTATCGTGAGTTTTCAGATTTTCTTTCACTAGGAATTATCAAAAATTCAGGTTCAGTAGCTAATAATCTAGACAAGGGAATTGCCGGTATTTTACGACCAACTGATTTCTTTGTTTATATCGATATTATTATTTTAATTTTGATTCTTGTCTTTAAATTAGTCAAAATTGACTATAACCCAATTAAAAAGCGTTATGCTTTTATCCTGACTATTGCATCTGTACTTTTAGCTTTAGGGAACTTAGGTTTAGCTGAAAAGGATCGTTCTCAATTATTGACAAGAACTTTTGATAATAACTATATTGTTAAATATTTAGGCTTGAATTTCTATGCGGGATATAATGTTTATCAAACGCAAAAAGAAAGTGCGACACGTAAAAATGCCACTGCTAAAGATATGGATAAAGTTCTAAAGTATTTGGATAAAAATCGTTCTAATTCAAATATAAAGTATTATGGAAAAGCGAAGGGTAAAAATGTTTTTGTGATTCATCTAGAAAGTTTCCAACAGTTCATGATCGATTATAAATGGGATGGGCAACAAGTTACGCCTAACATTAATAAATATTATCATGATCAAAATACATTATCATTTGATAATTTCTTTAATCAAGTTGGACAAGGTAAAACGTCTGATGCTGAAATGATGTTGGAAGCATCCCTTTATGGGTTACCATCTGGTTCAGCGATGACGACTTATGGCACACAAAATACATTCCAAGCAGCACCCGCTATTCTTGATCAAAAAGGCTACTCTACAGCAGCTTTCCATGGTGACGTGGGTAGTTTCTGGAATCGTAATAATACTTATAAATCATTTGGTTACCAGTATTTCTTCAGTGAACCTTATTATGATGTCAAAGCTAACTATAAAGTTGGTTATGGGATGAAAGATAAGATTTTCTTGAAGCAATCGGTTAAGTATATTGAACAATTACCCCAACCTTTTTATGCTAAACTCATCACACTAACTAACCATTATCCATATGATTTAGATAGTGCGAATACGTCAATCAAAAAGACGGATACAGACGATAGTACGGTTGATGGTTATGTTCAAACATCTAAATATCTTGATCAATCATTCGGAGAATTCGTTAGTTACTTGAAGAAGAGTGGCTTGTATAAGGACAGTATGATTGTGATGTATGGTGATCACTATGGTATCTCTAATAATCATCCGAAAGCTATTGCACAGCTTTTAGGTAAAGACAAAGTAACAAGTTATGATTTAACGATGTTCCAAAAGGTACCATTTATGATTCATATGAATGGCCTTAAGGGCGGTATTAATCATACTTATGGTGGTGAAATTGATGTGCTACCAACTTTACTTGATCTATTAGGCGTTAAGAATACCGATACGGTTCAATTTGGTAATGATTTATTATCGAAAAATCGTAACCAAACGGTTGCCTTTAGAAATGGTGATTTCGTTTCACCAACCTTTACAAAAGTTGGAAATACCACGTATAACACTAAGACTGGTAAAGAAATCGAAAAACTAACGGCAGCACAACAAAAAGTTTATAACAAAGAATTAAAACATGTTACAACGTCATTATCATTATCAGATGAAGTTATTACGGGTGATCTATTAAGATTCTACGCACCAAGTAATTTCACTAAAGTAAATAAATCTGACTATAATTACAAGAAAAGTGACGCTCTTGAAACTTTGAAAAAAGCACAAGAGAAAGAAAAAACCAGTTTAATTGAACAACACGGTGGGGTATCTACCGAAAGTTTATTCAAAACTGATGCTCCAGAATTAAAATAACGATTGAAGTCATAACGTCATGTTATGGCTTTTTTTGTTGTAACCTTTACACAATCTTTACAATACCCCCACAGGACCTTTACATTAAAAATATAAACTTAATGTATAAGTTAAATATCGATATTTATGGAGGAAGTTACTATGAAAAAGGGATCTTTAGTAATGATTGGTGGAATTTTATCCATCATGTTATTAACTTTAACGGGATGTGAGACACAATCAAATTCAGGAAAATCGATTACAATTGTTGGATCTACAGCTTTACAACCTTTAGTTGAGGCAGCTGGTGAAGAATACGGGACTGAAAATGTTGGCGTCTTTGTTAATGTTCAAGGTGGCGGATCCGGAACAGGATTGAGTCAAGTTCAAGAAAAAGCCGTTAGCATTGGTAACTCAGATGTTTTTGCTGAAGAAAAATCAGGCATTAAGGCAAGTAAACTTGTAGACCATCAAGTTGCCGTTGTTGGAATTACGCCAGTTGTGAATAATGGTGTGGGCGTTAAAAACGTCTCAAAAAAACAACTTATAGATATTTTTACTGGTAAATTAACAAATTGGAAGCAACTAGGTGGCAATGATTTACCAATTGTCCTTTTAAATCGTGCATCTGGTTCGGGAACACGATTAACATTTGAAAAATGGGGATTAGAAGGTAAGCAAAGTAAAGATGCACAGGAACAAGATTCAACGGGAATGGTTCGACAAATTGTCGGATCGACACCTGGTGCAATAAGTTATATGGCTTTCTCATACGTTGATAAAACGGTCGATGTACTTTCTGTTGATAAAGTTAAACCAACTGAAAGTAATGTTGCCTCAAATAAATGGAAAATCTGGTCATACGAACATATGTATACGAATGGTGAACCCACGGGATTAACAAAACAATTTTTAACTTATATGATGTCAAATAAAATTCAAAAACAGGTTGTTAGTAAATTAGGTTATATTCCAACAACACAGATGCAAGTGAGTCGTTCGGTTGAAGGTAAAATAACACCAATTAAGAAGGGGATGTAGTTATGGATCCGATTCGTGAAAGTTTACTCAAAAAATCAAAAGCATCTAAACTAGAGATGCGCGGTAAAATAATTACTTATTTCTGTATTGGACTAATCGTCGCTATTGTTCTTGCTATCTTTTATTTCGTTGCTTCAAAAGGATTAGCAACGTTCTTTACTGATAAAGTATCAATTAAAGATTTTTTATTAGGAAAGAGTTGGAACCCTGGAACGCTTGATAAAGCAGGTAAGCCAGAAGTTGGGGCTTTACCAATGATTTCTGGATCATTCTTTGTCACTTTTTTATCAGCATTAATTGCAACACCTTTCGCTATTGGAACAGCTATTTTCATGGTTGAAATTTCACCAAATACGGGTAGCCGAATTTTACAACCGGTAACTGAATTATTAGTTGGTATTCCTTCAGTTGTTTATGGATTTATTGGTCTTTCAGTTGTGGTCCCATTTGTTCGAAGTATTTTTGGTGGAACAGGGTTTGGTATTTTATCTGGGACATTTGTGTTATTTGTTATGATTCTACCAACCGTTACGTCAATGACTGTTGATACTTTAAAATCTGTCCCACGTTATTACCGGGAAGCCTCACTGGCCTTAGGTGCAACACGTTGGCAAACAATTTATAAAGTTATTCTAAGAGCAGCAACACCAGGTATCATGACAGCGGTTGTTTTTGGTATGGCACGAGCTTTTGGTGAAGCCTTAGCCGTTCAAATGGTTATTGGTAATGCATCATTGATGCCATCAAGTTTAATTACACCATCATCAACTTTAACAAGTATTTTGACGATGGGAATTGGAAATACTGTCATGGGCTCATTAGAAAATAATGCGCTATGGTCACTTGCTTTAATTCTATTATTAATGTCATTATTCTTTAACATGGTTGTTAGAGTAATTGGTAAGAGAGGGGCGCTTAAATAATGAATCCTAAAAAAGTAGATAAAATCGCAACAAGTATTTTATATGGTATTGCCGGATTCGTCGTTCTTGTTTTAGCGGCCTTACTTGGCTATATATTGGTTAGAGGTGTGCCACATATCAGCTGGCATTTCTTAACATCACCCGCAAAATCATTTTCAAGTGGTGGTGGAGTAGGAATCCAATTGTTTAATTCCTTCTATCTATTATTATTAACATTATTGATTTCTTTCCCTATTTCATTGGGAGCGGGTATTTGGTTATCAGAATACGCTAAAAATAATTGGGTGACGACGGTTATTAGAACGTCTGTTGAAATTTTAAGTTCATTACCTTCAGTTGTTGTTGGGCTTTTTGGGTTTTTGATTTTCGTTGTCCAATATAATTTCGGTTTTTCAATTTTATCAGGTGCATTAGCCTTAACGTTCTTCAATTTACCTTTATTAACAAGATCAATCGAAGAGTCATTACGTTCTATCCCATATTCACAACGTGAGGCTGGCTTTTCGTTAGGATTATCGCGTTGGGAAACCGTTACGAGAGTTATTGTTCCAGATGCAGTACCTGGTATTTTAACGGGTGTTATATTGAGTGCCGGCCGTATCTTTGGTGAAGCAGCTGCGTTAATTTATACTGCTGGTCAAAGTGCGCCAGCACTAGATTTTACAAACTGGAATCCAGCTAATATTGCGAGTCCGTTAAATCCAATGCGTCCAGCTGAAACATTAGCTGTTCATATCTGGAAAATTAATTCAGAAGGTATTATGCCTGATGCATCAGCTGTTTCTGCAGGCGCATCAGCCGTCTTAATTATCGCAGTGCTTTTATTTAATTTCTTAGCTCGATTCGGTGGTAAAGCACTTTATCGTAAAATTACATCAAGTAAATAGATCATTAGGGGGTCAAAGAATATGGTAGAAAATAAAACTGAAAAATCTAGAATTATGACCTTCAATGAAGATAAACATGAGATAGCTTTAGAAACCAAAGATTTACATGTTCATTATGGTTCTAATGAAGCAATTCGAGATGTTAGTTTACAATTTGAACGGTTTAAAATTACAGCTTTAATTGGGGCATCTGGTTCTGGTAAATCAACTTATCTTAGATCGTTGAATCGTATGAATGATGGGATTGCTGATGTAACAGGACAAATTATTTACCGTGATTTAGATATAAATAAAGATAATGTTGATATTTATGAAATGAGAAAACATATTGGAATGGTATTTCAACGACCTAATCCATTTTCAAAATCAATTTATGAAAATATAACGTTTGCTTTGAAACGTCATGGGATGAAAGATAAGCAGTTACTTGAAGAACGCGTTGAAAAATCACTTAAACAAGCTGCACTTTGGGATCAAGTTAAAGATGATTTGAATGTGAGTGCGTTATCATTGTCTGGTGGACAACAACAACGTTTATGTATCGCTAGAGCGATTGCTATGGAACCTGACATCTTATTGTTAGATGAACCAGCTAGTGCGTTAGATCCAATTTCAAGTCGAATTGTTGAAGAATCACTTTTAGAACTGAAAGAAAAGTACACGATTGTCATTGTGACACACAATATGCAACAGGCTTCACGTATTTCAGATTACACAGCATTTTTCCATTCAGGAAATGCGGTAGAATATGATAAAACAACAACTATTTTTACGCGACCAACAATTAAACTAACGGATGATTATGTTTCAGGAAACTTCGGTTAAGGGGGAAAGGCCAAATGACTAAAATAATTGAAACAAATGATGTTCATTTGTATTATGGTAAGAAAGAAGCCCTCAAAGGAATTAATCTTGATTTCAATGAAAAAGGGATTACCGCTTTAATCGGTCCATCTGGTTGTGGTAAATCAACATATTTAAGAACGTTAAATCGCATGAATGATTTAATTCCAGGTGTAACCATTACAGGTACAGTTAAATTAAAAAATGAAGATATTTACGGTCCTAAAATGGATACCGTAAGATTACGCAAAAATGTTGGGATGGTTTTCCAACAACCTAATCCATTTCCATTTTCAATTTACGAAAATGTTGTATATGGTTTGCGATTAGCTGGCGTTAAAGATAAAGCAATCCTTGATGAAGCTGTTGAAAAAAGCTTGAAACAGGCTGCTGTCTGGGATGATGTAAAGGATGATTTGGGTAAAAATGCGCTTGCGTTATCTGGCGGACAGCAACAACGTGTCTGTATCGCTCGAGTCTTAGCGGTTGAACCTGAGGTCATTTTACTGGATGAACCAACAAGTGCTCTGGATCCTGGTTCAAGTAGTAAAATTGAAAATATGTTGCTAGAATTGCGTGAAAAATATACTATTATAATAGTGACTCACAATTTACAACAAGCTTCTCGAATTTCAGATCGAACTGCCTTCTTTTTAGAAGGTAATTTAATTGAAGTTGCACCAACTAAAAAATTATTTACGCAGCCTGTACAAAAAGAAACGGATGACTACATTAGTGGTCGATTCGGTTAAGAAAGGGAGACAAAATAATGCGATTACTTTTTGATGAAGAACAAGAAAAGCTACACATTAGATTTAGCGAAATGGGTATGATGGTTAGTGAAGCCATTCATAAATCTGTCCGTGCTTTCATTAATCATGATAAAGAGTTGGCCCATGAAGTTATCGTTGGCGATTACAAAATTAATGAACGCGAAATGAAGTTAGAAAAACAAACGTTAGAAATGATTGCATTGTATCAACCTGTTACAAGTGATTTAAGAGATATTGTGACTGTTTTAAAAGCTATTTCTGATTTAGAACGAATGGGAGATCACGCTGTAAGTATTGCGAGATCAACGATTCGTGTTAAAGGCAATCCTAGGGTAACGGAGATTGAAGATGAGATCGGAATTATGGGCGACCACGCACGTAAGATGGTTGAAGAAGTCCTCACAGCTTATATTAGAAAAGATGCCGAAAAAGCTCGTAAAGTTGCTAATTTAGATCTTGAAGTTGATGAATATTTCACGACAATATATGACCAGTGTATCCATGAAATGAAAACGAATCCCGAAACAGTTGTGGGAAGTGCTGACTATTTGATGGTTGCCACTTATCTAGAACGAATTGGCGATTATGTTACAAATGTGTGTGAATGGGTTGTTTATTTAAAAAATGGCCGAATCACTGAATTGAATCCTGGTAAATCAGAGTTAGAAAAAGAAAATGAATAAGGCACTACTCATTTAATAACTAACAATTTCGCGATTGTTAGTTATTTTTAATTTAAACGTTAAAATTTAAGTAAATAACGCTCGTTAAAATTGTAAAATGAGTACGATAAGAAGTACAATAATGATAGATTATTCTGAATGGAGGAACTACAAAATGAAAACAAATAAAAAATTCACAAAATCAACTAATAAAATTATCGCGGGTGTCGCAGCTGGACTTGCCGAATATATAAATTGGAATCCAACACTCGTTAGATTTTTATTTTTAATGCTAATCTTCGCAACAAAAGGCGTATTTATACTTGTCTATATCTTGTTAGCAATTAGCTTACCAGGGAAAAAACGTTCATTTACTAGTTCTTTTGAGCAGTTTACATCTAGTACTGGACAACGGACTAGCTCATCAAGTAAGAGTGGCCGTAAAATTATTAAAGATGTAGAAGTTACAGACGATAAATAATATTAATGATGAGGTGAAGATTCATGGGATTTTGGCAGCGCGTATTAATTAATGCCATACTGTTTTTGGCAATATCTGGTTTTTTTCCAGAGACTTTATTTGTTAAAAGTATCTGGGTTGCATTAATCGCCAGTTTTGTACTGGCCGTACTAAATATGCTAGTTAAACCGTTTTTAGTGATTTTATCACTGCCGGTAACTATTTTCAGTTTAGGATTTTTCTATCTGATTATAAATGCATTTATGTTACAAATGACGTCATTTTTTGTGGGTAATGAATTTAAATTTTCGAGCTTTTGGGCGGCATTTATCATCTCAATTGTGATGAGTATTGCTAATACAATCGTAACAAATTACTTTATTAGAAATAGACAATAGGGGGCATTAAGATGGCCAATGAAGTTTCAGTTAGAAATTTAGTAGATGCAATGGGATTAACTGTTTTAATTGGGAAAGAATACTTGGATGATAAAAAAATTACAACAAGTGATATTTCACGTCCTGGTCTAGAATTAACCGGGTATTTTAATTTTTATCCGAAAGAACGTATTCAATTATTTGGGATGACAGAACATGCTTATGCAAATGGACTGACTCCTGAAGATAGGCAGAATGTGATGAATCAATTAGCAACAGAACAAACACCATGTTTTGTTGTTTCAAATGATTTGGATGTGCCGCTAGAATTATTAGCTATCGTCAAAGAAAGACATATTCCAGTTCTAATTTCAAAACTAACAACGTCACGTCTATCTTCTAATATGGTTAACTTTTTGGAAGCTAAATTAGCTGAACGCCAGTCAATACATGGTGTTTTAGTTGATATTTATGGTCTTGGGGTCATGATTACAGGTGATTCTGGTGTTGGTAAATCAGAAACAGCGCTTGAATTAATTAGACGTGGACATCGGTTAATTGCAGATGATCGTGTTGATGTTTTCCAACAAGATGAGGAGACACTTGTTGGTGAGGCACCTGCAATTTTAAAACATTTACTTGAAATTCGAGGTATCGGTATTATCGATATCATGAACTTGTTTGGTGCAGGAGCTGTCCGTAATGACACTGATATTTCACTAATTATTCATCTAGAAAACTGGACTCCTGATAAACAATTTGATCGATTAGGTAATAATGATGAATTTGTTAAAATATTCAATGTGAATGTGCCAAAAATTTCTGTACCTGTTAAAACAGGACGTAATTTGGCCATTATCATTGAAGTCGCAGCAATGAACTTCCGTGCAAAAACAATGGGTTATGATGCTACTAAAGCATTTGAAGCTAATCTAAATGGCTTAATCCAAACAAATTCAAAAAAAGATTAAGGATTGGACGAGAGTAAATTGAATTATTTATTAGGTGCGTTGAATCCCATCGCAGTTAAATTAGGACCTATTGAAGTTCGTTGGTATGGTGTAATAATTGCGAGTGCAGTAATTCTAGCAGTTATTTTAGCCATTCTTGAAGGCAAAAAAATAGGAATAAATGAAGATACCATATATGATATGGTTCTATGGGCGTTGCCAATTTCAATTGTTTCTGCGCGACTCTATTACGTTGTGTTCGAGTGGTCTTATTACGCTCAACATCTCAGTGAAGTTTATCGAATTTGGGATGGTGGTATTGCTATCTATGGTGGGTTAATAGGCGCAATTATTACAGTGATTATTTTCTGTCAGCGTCGCCATTTGTCAGCATGGTTAATGTTTGATCTAGCGGCACCACTTGTGCTACTTGCGCAATCAATCGGCCGTTGGGGTAATTTTATGAACCAAGAAGCCCATGGTGGAAAAACGACGTTAGAGGCATTGCAAAATTTACATTTACCTGAATTTATTATTAACCAAATGAACATCAATGGCACCTACTATAAGCCAACATTTCTATACGAATCATTGTGGAGTTTTGTTGGATTCTTAATATTAATTGCCTTGAGACATCGAGTACACCTTTTCAAACGTGGAGAAATACTATTTGCATATCTAACTTGGTATTCATTTGGTCGTTTCTTTATCGAAGGAATGAGAACAGATAGCTTAATGTTATTTTCAACAATTCGTGTTTCTCAACTTCTCTCATTAGTGATTTTTATTGGATCAATTAGTTGGTTATTATTGAGAAGATATTGGGAACCGCAAAATCAATGGTATTTAGACGGACAATTGAAATAAAAATTTCTCATAGTTAATGCTATTAGAGGTAAAATTTGGTATGATTAGAATGAATAAATTTTGAAGGAGATTATATAATGACAAAAAAAGTAGCAGTATTAGGCGCCGGTTCTTGGGGTAGTATCCTTGCCGATATCCTAACTGAAAATGGTCATGACATCAGACTTTGGTCAAATGTTCCAGCACAAGTAGCAGAAATGAATGAGTTCCATACAAATAAGCATTACTTGGAAGATTACACTTATTCTAAAGACCTACATGCATATGAAGATTTAAAAGAAGCTTTGGATCAAGTTGACGCTATTTTATTTGTTGTTCCAACAAAAGCAAGCCGTATTGTTGCTAAACAAGTAGCAGCAATTTTAGAAGAAACAGGTAACAAACCAATTATTATTCATGCAAGTAAAGGACTAGAACAAGTCACACACAAACGTATTTCAGAAGTTATTGAAGAAGAAATTCCTGCTGACATTCGTGGTAGTGTTGTTGTCTTCTCTGGCCCAAGTCATGCTGAAGAAGTTGCAAATCGTGATTTAACAACAATTGTTTCAGCAAGTACTGATCCTGAAGCTGCAAGTTTTGTTCAAGATCTCTTTATGAATAAATTCTTAAGAATCTACACAAATAACGATGTTATCGGTGTTGAAATGGGCGCAGCTATGAAGAATATTATCGCCGTTGGTGCTGGTATGCTTCATGGTATGGGCTATGGCGATAACGCTAAAGCAGCTTTGATTACACGTGGATTAGCTGAAATTGCTCGTTTAGGGACATCATTTGGTGCTAACCAATTAACCTTTATGGGACTTTCTGGTGTTGGTGATTTAATCGTTACAGCTACAAGTGTTCATTCACGTAACTGGCGTGCTGGAGACCAATTAGGTCAAGGTAAATCATTAGATGCTGTTGTTGCTGATATGGGTATGGTTATCGAAGGTGTTGGTACTGCTAAGGCTGCTTATGAATTAGCACAACAACAAGGAATTGATATGCCAATCACAAATGCAATTTATGACGTTTTATACAATAATAAAGAAATTAAATCAGTGATTGAAGCTTTGATCAATCGTGAAGGTAAATCTGAATTAGCAGAATAAAAGGGGATTAGACTATGCAAAAAGTTAAAAAAGCCATTATTCCGGCTGCTGGACTAGGGACTCGTTTCTTACCAGCAACTAAAGCGATGGCAAAAGAAATGCTCCCAATTGTTGATAAACCAACGATTCAATTTATTGTTGAAGAGGCGCGTCAATCGGGTATTGAAGATATTTTGATTGTTACGGGTAAAGGTAAGCGACCAATTGAAGATCATTTTGATTCGGTGCCAGAACTGGAAGCGAATTTAGCTGCAAAGCATAAAGACGAATTATTAAAATTAGTTGAAGAAACAACGGATATTAATTTGTATTTTGTTCGTCAATCTCATCCACGAGGTCTTGGCGATGCCGTTTTAATGGCTAAAGACTTTGTTGGGGATGAACCTTTTGTTGTCATGTTAGGCGATGATTTAATGGAAGATAAAGTACCATTAACGCGTCAACTCATGAATCGCTTTGATGAGACACATGCTTCAACTTTAGCGGTGATGAAAGTCCCTCATGAAGAAGTTTCAAAATACGGTGTGATTAATCCTGAATTAGAAGTTAAACCTGGATTATTCAATGTTAAAAACTTTGTTGAAAAACCTACACCTGAAGAAGCACCTAGTGACTTGGCTATTATTGGACGTTACTTATTAACACCTGAAATTTTTGGTATCTTAGAACATCAAAAACCAGGTGCTGGTAATGAAATTCAATTAACGGATGCCATCGATGCATTGAACAAGGTGCAACGTGTTTTCGCTCATGAATTTAAAGGAACCCGATACGATGTTGGCTATAAATTTGGCTACTTAAAAACAAGTATTGAGTATGGTTTGAAACATAAAGAAGTTAAAGATGAATTAAAAGAATATTTGAAGACTTTAGGCGCAAAATTAATTGCAGAAGATACAGCAAAAAATAAGTAGCCTAATTCTTACAGTAAAGCAGGTTTCAAGTTCAACTCACTTGGGACCTGTTTTTGATGTTAAAGCAATTAAATAGACAAAAAAAGTAACATAGGGTATTGTTGAATTACTTACTAAAAGAAAGAAGGTTGAACTAATGACAAAAAAATATGATGTTGTTGTGATTGGTGCTGGGCCCGGTGGAATGACTGCCGCACTCTATGCATCACGTGCAAATCTATCGGTTTTAATGATTGATCGTGGGATTTATGGTGGCCAAATGAACAATACGGCTGAAGTTGAAAATTATCCTGGATTTAAATCAATCTTAGGCCCTGATTTAGCAAAAGAAATGTACGAAAGTTCGACACAATTTGGTGCAGAATATGCATACGGTAGTGTAACCGATATTACAATTGAAGGCGATACTAAACTCATCACAACAGATAATGATGTTTTTGAAACAAAAGCTTTAATTATCGCAACTGGATCAGAATACAAAAAATTGGGTGCTGAAGGCGAAGATACCTTTAGTGGCCGAGGTGTATCTTACTGTGCAGTCTGTGATGGTGCTTTCTTCAAAAATCGTGAAGTCATCGTTATCGGTGGCGGTGATTCAGCAATCGAAGAAGGTTCTTATTTATCAAAATTAGCTTCAAAAGTGACGGTAATTCATCGTCGTGACAAATTACGCGCTCAAAAAATCTTACAAGATCGTGCCTTTGCGGATGATAAAATATCTTTTGTTTGGGATACTAATGTCACAGAGATTGTTGGTGACGATCGTAAAGTAACTGGCGTTAAAGTAACGAATAATAAAACAGGTGAAACATCTGAAATTCCTGCTAGTGGTGTCTTCATTTATGTTGGTGTTAAACCAATGACAACAGCATTCACAAAGCTTGGAATTACTGACGATTATGGTTGGATTCCAACTGACGAAAATATGCTAACAAATGTACCAGGTATTTTCGCAGTTGGTGATGTGCGTAAGAAAGAATTGCGTCAAATTACAACTGCAGTTGGTGACGGTGGTATTGCTGGACAACAAACATTTAGTTACCTTGAATCATTAAATGATGCAGAATTAAGTTAAATTATAGAATAAGCCTTTTGAGGCTTATTTTTTTATTTACTTGACTTTATGTGCATGTGAACATTATAATAATCTAATCCGCTTATGAAAAAAATTAAACATATGCGTAAATTTAAGTGAGAAGAGAGTTAGAATGACAAACAAAAAAAGAAACACAATTGGTGCTGTTTTATTAATTGCGACTTTTGCCGCTTTATTAAATCAAACATTGATGATTACAGCATTACCAAAATTAATCACCGTTTTAAATGTTAACCTTGCAACCGCACAATGGTTAACGACGGGTTATGTTTTAATGGTCGGAATTTCGACACCATTATCAGCAATTTTATATGAAAAATATTCAACAAGACAAATATTTGTCGGTATTATGGTTGTCTTTTTAATCGGAAGTATCGTTGCATCAAGTGGCGCTAATTTTTGGGCAATCTTAATTGGTCGCTTAATCCAAGCTGCTGCCGGTGGCGTATTGACTACATTTACGATGATTAGTGTCATTGCAATTAACCCAATTGAACGCCGTGGCGTTGTAATGGGACTTGCTATGCTTGTTATCTCAGCTGCTCCAGCAATTGGACCAACTTTATCAGGTATTATGATTACATTTTTACCATGGAGAGCATTATTTATTTTCATTATTCCAATCATGTTAATTTTATTAATTGTTGGGGTTTGTATTTTACCTAACTATTCAGAAAAGACAGATGTTAAAATTGATTTTAAATCATTCTTCTTATCACTAGTTGGACTTGCTACAATTTTAATTGGTATTTCAATTATTGGAGACCAATTATTAGTTGCACTTGTCCTTATTGTGATTGGTGTTTTAGCATTAATCTATTTTGGCCGTCGTCAATTAGCTTTAAAAGAACCATTTTTAAATATTCGAATTTTCAAAGTACGTTCATTCTCAACTATGATTGCATTAATTATGTTAGTTTTTGGTATTTTAATGGCAACAGAATTAGTTATGCCAATGTTCTTAGAAAATAATCAACATTTATCAGGAATGACTGCTGGATTAATTATGTTACCGGGTGCTGCAATTAATGCTATTATTTCACCTATTGTTGGTAACCTTTATGATCAATACGGTTATAAAAAAATATTTATATTTGGCTTTTTGATGTTGATGATTTCAGTACTACCAATGTTATTCTTAACAATTGAATTTCCTGTTTGGTTATCAGTTGTTACTTACGCTATTCGATTAACAGGGGTTGGTGCTATTATGGCTCCAGCAACAACAGAATCTTTAAAAGATTTAAATCCAATGGAAATAAATCATGCAACAACATTAACGAATACATTAAGACAAGTTAGTGGTTCATTATTTAATACCGTTATTATTGTTATTGCTAGTATTCCTGCATCATTTGTTGTTGGATACAAATATTCAATGATCTTTATCATGGTTGTCTCAATTGTAATTGGACTAGTTGGACTAATCTATTTCAGAAAAACAAGTAAAGCTTAAGGAGTTTTGAGATGCAAAATATGAATGGAAATTCTTTTTACGATACACATGAAGTTGAGAAATTAACAACAATTTACAACAGAATGATTCGATTAAGAATAAATGATACGTTAAAAGGGTTTGAACTTTCTGAGAGTAACTTTTTTTACGTGTTGTTAGTTTGTGAGTCACCTGGCGTTAGTCAGGATGAGCTAATCCAAAATATTTATCGGGATCACAGTGTTGTGACACGTGCTATCTCAAAATTAATTAAAGATGGTTGGCTTGAAAAAAAAATGTCGTCCGCAGATAAACGACGGACTGAACTTTATCCTACAGCAAAAGCGATTAATAATTATCAAGATATTTTTGATAGAATTACAGTCGTTAATGATGAAAGTATATCGGTGCTTAGTGAAGAAGAAATTAAGCAATTTGAGCATATTTTGGAAAAGGTAATTAAATCAGGAATTGAACGTGAGCGACTTGCTGGAAGAAAGATATCAGAATTATTCTGATATCTTTTTTATTATCCTGAATAGTAAGCGCATTTATTGTATAATAGTAATATTATATGAATGGGAGTGATATTTTGACTTGGGAAGATAATTATTTAACTTGGTTAAATGAAGAAACACTAGACGCAACATTAAAAAATCAGATTGTTTCGCTTAAAAATAATCAAGAAGATTTAAAAGAATCTTTTTACCAACCAATGGAATTTGGAACTGCTGGTATGCGTGGCTTGATGGGTCCTGGTATTAACCGGATGAACATCTACACGATTCGTCAAGCAACTGAAGGATTAGCTCGCTTTATGGATACGTTAGATGATGCAACTAAAATGCGCGGTGTCGCAATTAGTTATGATTCGCGTTACCAATCACAAGAATTTGCGATGGAATCAGCTAAAGTTTTAGGCGCACATGGTATTCCAAGCTTTGTTTTTGAAAGCTTACGTCCCACACCAGAATTATCGTTTGCAGTCCGCCATTTAGCTACTTACGCCGGAATTATGATAACGGCTAGCCATAATCCTAAACAATATAATGGCTATAAAATTTATGGTGAAGACGGTGGCCAAATGCCACCTAAAGAATCAGATATGATTACTGGTTTTGTTCGCGAAGCTGATGATTTATTTGCCATTAAAGTAGGTGATGAGACAGTATTAAAAGCTGATAAAACACTCCAAATTATTGGTGAAGAAGTTGACGCTGCGTATCTTGCTGAAGTTAAAAAAGTGACAATTAATCAAAAATTAGTTGATGAAGTTGGTGCTTCAATGAAACTTGTTTTCACACCACTTCATGGAACAGGTAAAATGTTGGGTGAACGTGCTTTGAAACAAGCTGGATTTGAACAATTTAAGATTGTGCCTGAACAAGCTGAAGGTGATCCTGAATTCCCAACAATCAAGTTACCTAACCCAGAAGACGCACCAGCATTTGATTTAGCTATCAAATGGGGTCGACGTGAACATGCTGATTTATTAATCGCTGTTGATCCAGATGCTGATCGTATGGGTGTCGCTGTACGTCAAACTGATGGTGAATATAAATTATTAACAGGTAATCAAATTGCTGCTCTAATGTTCAATTATATTTTAACTGCTAGCGAAGAAGCAGGAACTTTACCCGCTAATGCCGTTGGCGTTAAATCAATTGTATCAAGTGAACTTGCAACTAAGATTGCTGAAGCACATCATGCTAAAATGATTAATGTCTTAACAGGATTCAAATTTATTGCGGAACAAATTCAAAACTATGAAGAAACAAATGAACATACCTTTATGTTTGGTTTTGAAGAAAGTTATGGTTACTTAATTCGTCCTTTCGTTCGTGATAAAGATGCTATCCAAGCATTAGTAATGTTATCTGAAGTAGCTGCTTACTACAAACAATTTGATAAAACATTGTCAGATGGATTAGATGATTTATTTAAAGAATATGGTTATTACGCTGAAAATACTAAAGCGTTAACGTTTGAAGGTATTGAAGGTGTTCAAAAAATCAAAGATTTAATGACAATCTTCCGTGATGACGCACCTAAAGATTTTGCTGGCTATAAAGTCGCTAAATTAGAAGACTTCACAACGGGTATGGCGCAATTAGCTGATGGATCATCTGAAGAAATCGGATTACCAACTGCAAATGCGTTGAAATATATCTTAGAAGATGGTTCTTGGATTGCAATTCGTCCTTCAGGGACTGAACCAAAAATTAAATTCTACGTGGGAACGCAAGCTGAAACTGATGAAAAAGCACAAGCTAAGTGTCTTGCATTTGAAGAAGCAATTATGGCAATTGTCAACGCCTAACTAAAAAAGTAGTGCTAAATTTACATTTAGCACTACTTTTTTTGACCTTAAATGGGTTACAAAATTTATAAGCAAATAAAACAGTATTTTGTAAACAACTTTTTAAGATTTATTATTTTCTTTCAGGGCTGATTAACTTGTTTAGTTTCTATTTATTCATTTTTTTCTTTTTAAAGCGGTGATAAAGGTAGGCGATTCCAAGAAAGTAGATGGAAGCGAGTAGGGACGACACGGGGAGAACGCTAAAGATAGTCGGTGGAACAATCATTGCAAGCAATGGAAAGGCATAAGCGGCTGGAATTTTAACTTTGAAAAGATGGAGTATACAAAAAACGAGAGGCATAGTGATTAAGGCGACAACAACATTGGAATCGATTACCATGCAGGCGAGAACACCGATCGTTGCTGAAAGCGTCAAGGCAGTAACCTGTTTGAACACCATTTTTGCCGGATACATCGGCTTTTGTAGCACCTCGAAAAAAACGACAAGAATCGGTGGAATAGCGGCCATCAAAGGCTTTCCAGCAATCGTCACGAGACCAACCCAAATGAGTGAAGAAACGAGAAATAAAAGCATAGCCTGATAGTTAAGGTTTGTTTTTTTTGCGTAGTTTTGATCGAGTTTACGGCCTTTAACGACAATCATCTCGATGAAAGTGAAAATGATGATGGCAATGATGAATGAATATTTGGACGCATTAACGATGATTGGCAAGAGACCTGTAGCCAATGAAGGCGCCAGTGCCGATCGGGTTACCACTAATAGAAAGACCATGATGGCGATCATTAGGCAGATTTTAATTGTGTAAGAAATCTCAAGTAAATTGATGCCAAAACCGATAATTGCGGTGACAGAAGGCAGCAAAAAAAGATTAAACGAACGATCTAACCAATTGGCTTCGTGGTAAATCCACAGTCCAACTGTTAACGCGGCGATTTCAGGTAAAATAATTTCTGAATCATGTAAAAGTGACGCGGCTTGTACCATGATTAAAATCAAGATAAAACCGGTTAAGTATTCAACGGTTTTATTGGCTAAAAACTTCAAAAAAATGTCCTCCTTAAATATAAAGCATGAAAATAAGCATAACATAAAAAAGTAAGGTAAAGTTGCGCGACGTGTTCCAATTGATGTATCAAGCGTTTGCAATGTGAATCAGTTTATTTTTTTGTTAAAAGTTGATGATACTTGAATTAACTTTTCCATATGTGGTAAGATTGTAAAAATTTATATAAAAAATGAGAGGGAGCTGTTAATTATGGGAATGCATCAATACCTACAAAGTTTAAGTAATTTAGAAACGTTAAAACGAGCACCAGGATATTTTAAATATGAAGATCATTCGGTAGCGGAACATTCATTCAAAGTAACAGAAGCTGCTCAATTTTTAGGTGATGTTGAAGAAAATGCAGGAAATACGATTGATTGGCGCATGTTGTATGAAAAAGCGTTGAATCATGATTATACAGAACGATTCATTGGTGATATTAAAACACCCGTTAAATATGCAACAACAACGCTAAGAGAAATGTTAGCAAATGTTGAGGAATCATTATCTGAGAATTTTATTGTGAACGAAATTCCAGAAGAATTCCAAGATGCCTATCGTCGTAGATTATCAGAAGGTAAGGATGATACTTTAGAAGGTAAAATCTTGTCTGTAGCTGATAAATTAGATTTATTATATGAATCATTTGGCGAAATTCAAAAGGGTAATCCTGAATCAGTTTATACTGAAATTTATCAAGAAAGCTTAAAAACGATTCTTGAATTTTCAGATTTAGCGAGTGTTCAGTATATTCTACAAGAAATTCTTCCAGAATTATTAACGGAAGATTTCACAGATAAAGATAAAATTAAAAAAATAACCTTGGATATTATTAAGAAATAGAGTACACATAGGTTAAGGATTGCGTTGTATGCTAGAATAATGCATACAAGGTAGTCCTTTTTTGCTTAAAGAATAGGGAGAAATTAATGAAAACGGCAATTGTAACAGATAGTGCGTCATATATTGATCCAAAAGTAGCCAAAGATAAAAATATTATTGTTGTACCAATCACGGTTATTTTTGGGCAACAGACTTATTTAGAAGATGTGGAAATCTCTGCTTCAGAATTTTATCAAAGAATGAAAGATACGGATAAGTTACCCACAACGTCACAAGTCACAATGGGACAAATGCAAAGTGTCTTCGATAAATTAATTGAAGAGGGATTTGATGAAGTAATTTCAATTCATCTATCAACAGGTATCACAAGTTTTGTGGATAATTTACGTGCTTATTCAAAAACTGTGGAAGGAATTACGGTATATCCGATTGATTCTAAAGCAGCAAGTTCAGCAGAAGCCTTTCTTGTATTAAAAGCTGCTCAATTAGTGGCGCAAGGTGAGCATGCAGACACGATTGTACCTAAAATAGAAGCAATGCGTGAAACGGTGGGTATTTTCTTTGTTGTGGATAACTTGAGCCATTTACTTAGAACGGGCCGTATGACGAATGGTGCTGCGTTTGTGGGTAACTTATTACAAATTAAACCAATTCTGACCTTTAATCATGAAGGTCAAATTATCCCTTTAACTAAGGAACGGACAAAGAAGCGTGCTTTTCAACGGGTAATGGCAGATTTTTCTGATGCGATTAACTCAGTTGATTATCCAATTCGAGTAAGTATCGTTGATGCGAACAATCCTGAAGAGAGTACAAAATGGGTCTCATTTATTAAAACCAACTATCCTAATATTCCAGTTGAGGTTAGTCATATTGGGCCTGTTATTGGCGTCCATACTGGAGAAAAAACAATGGGTCTTATTTGGGGTCGTGATTATTTAGTTGATTAAGTTATTCTGAAAAAATAAGTGAGATAACGTGCGAAAGTATGTTCGGTATGCTAATATAATTAGTAGAGAATAATCATTTTTAAATGAGCCTGGGTAGGTTATTCCAGGCTTTTTTTAATTTCTAAAAATGATTGTATTGGAGGGGTTAACTTGATTGATAGACATGATGATGGCGTTTTTGACTTAGTTTCAAAGTACGAACCAACTGGAGACCAACCGAATGCGATTAAAACTTTAGTTGATGGATTAAATGATGGTAAAAAAGAACAAGTATTACTGGGTGCAACGGGAACGGGTAAGACGTTTACCATTTCAAATGTGATTAAAGAAGTTAATCGTCCCACATTAGTCCTTGCGCATAATAAAACATTGGCTGGACAATTATATGGTGAATTAAAAGAATTCTTCCCGAATAATGCGGTGGAATATTTTGTGAGTTATTATGATTACTACCAACCAGAAGCTTACGTTCCTTCAAGTGATACGTATATTGAAAAAGATTCCAGTATTAACGATGAAATTGATAAATTACGACATTCTGCAACAAGTTCATTATTAGAACGTAATGATGTGATTGTTGTTGCATCTGTCTCAAG
Organism: Dellaglioa sp. CoH-56-MRSF-11; assembly: GCF_056782135.1. Next base: position 204,020 of record NZ_JBXAYE010000003.1, read on the forward strand.
TATCTTTGGATTAGGTGATCCAACAGAATATCGTGATCATGTTATTTCATTGCGTACTGGAATGACAATGGAACGTGATGATTTACTTAGAAAATTAGTCGATATACAATTCGAACGAAATGATATTGATTTTCAACGTGGTCGGTTTAGAGTTCATGGAGATATTGTGGAAATTTTCCCAGCATCTCGTGATCAAAAAGCTGTTCGTATTGAATTTTTTGGCGATGAAATCGATCGTATTCGTGAAGTTGATTCATTAACAGGTGAAGTTATGGGTGAACTTGAACACATGGCTATTTTCCCCGCAACGCATTTCATGACGAATGATGATGTGATGGATCATGCCATTGAAGGTATTGAAGTTGAATTGGCTGATCGATTAAAAGAATTAAAAGATGAAGATAAATTATTAGAAGCCCAACGTATCGATCAACGAACTACTTATGATTTAGAAATGTTACGTGAAATGGGCTATACATCCGGAATTGAAAACTATTCCCGCCATATGGATGGACGTAAACCTGGCGAACCTCCATATACATTAATTGATTTCTTTCCCAAAGATTTCTTGATCGTAGTTGATGAATCTCATGTAACCATGCCTCAAATTCGAGGGATGTACAATGGTGATCGCGCTCGTAAACAAATGTTAGTAGATTACGGATTCCGTTTACCTAGTGCACTGGATAACCGACCATTAACGATTGCGGAATTTGAAGAGCACGTTAATCAAGTCATTTATATGTCTGCAACACCAGGACCTTACGAAATGGAACGGACGTCAGATGTTGTTCAACAAATTATTCGACCAACTGGATTACTAGATCCAATCATTGAAGTTCGTCCAATTATGGGCCAAATTGATGATTTAGTTGGCGAAATTAATTTACGTATTGAACGCAATGAACGTGTCTTTGTCACAACATTAACCAAGAAAATGTCAGAAGATTTAACTGATTATTTGAAAGAGTTGGGGATGAAAGTTGCGTACTTGCATAGTGATATTAAAACGATGGAACGAACGAAAATTATTCGCGATTTACGCTTAGGCACATATGATGTTTTAATTGGAATTAACTTATTACGTGAAGGTATTGATGTTCCTGAAGTGTCATTAGTGACAATTTTAGATGCCGATAAAGAAGGTTTCTTACGTAGTGAACGTTCTCTAGTTCAAACAATTGGTCGTGCAGCTCGTAACGAAAACGGACGAGTGATTATGTATGCTGATAAAGTGACGGATTCAATGAAGGGCGCAATGGAAGAAACGCAACGCCGCCGTGATGTCCAAATGGCATATAATGAGGAACATCATATTACGCCAACTACGATTAAAAAAGCCATTCGTGAGTTAATTACGCCAACAAAAATTGAAGATAATTCAGGAACTGTTAAAACCTTTACCGAAACTGAATTTTTGGATATGGATAAAAAGGAACAACAAGATATGGTTGATCGCTTAGAAGGACAAATGAAAGAAGCAGCTAAAAAATTAGATTTCGAAACAGCTGCATCATTGCGTGATACGGTATTAGAATTAAAAACACAAATGTTATAAATAGGGGGATATTTCTTGAAAAATGATAAAATTGTGATCCATGGTGCGCGTGCGCATAATTTAAAAAATGTGGATGTCACTATCCCAAGAGATAAATTAGTTGTGATTACGGGACTTTCAGGATCAGGGAAAAGCTCATTAGCTTTTGATACACTTTATGCTGAAGGACAACGTCGCTATGTTGAAAGTTTATCAGCATATGCACGTCAATTTTTAGGGCAGATGGATAAGCCAGATGTTGACTCAATTGATGGGTTATCACCTGCTATTTCGATTGACCAAAAAACAACTTCAAAAAACCCACGATCAACAGTTGGGACAGTCACTGAAATTAATGATTATTTAAGATTATTATGGGCTAGAGTTGGACATCCAATTTGTCCAAATGATGGTCATGAAATCACGAGTCAATCCGTTGAACAAATGGTTGACCGTGTTTTAGAGTTAAAAGAGCGTACAAAACTTCAAATTTTATCACCTATTATTCGCAATAAAAAAGGACAACATAAAAAGATATTTGAAACGATCAAACGAGAAGGATTCGTCCGTGTTCGAGTTGATGGCGAGCTTCATGATATTGATGAAGAATTTGATCTTGAAAAAAAGGTCAAACACTCTATTGATATTGTGATTGATCGGATTGTTGTCAAAGAGGGCATTCGCTCACGTTTATTTGATTCATTTGAAGCAGCATTACGTTTATCTTCTGGCTACGCCACTGCAGATATTCTTGATGGTGATACAGATGGTGCAACAATTCAATTTTCCGAACATTATGCATGTCCTATTTGTGGATTTACAGTTGGAGAATTAGAACCACGTTTGTTCTCATTTAATGCACCATTTGGTGCTTGTGAAACTTGTGATGGTTTAGGAATGAAGTTAGAAGTCGATGAAGATTTAGTCGTTCCAGATCCAACTAAAACGCTAGCAGAAGGGGCAATTGAGCCATGGAATCCTATTAGTTCGCAATATTACCCATCGATGTTAGCCCAAGCTGCAGAAGCTTTTGGAATTCCAATGGATGTGCCATTTGAAAAGTTAACAGATGAACAACGTGATATTGTTTTGAATGGCGCTGGAACACGTGAATTTCATTTCCATTACGCTAATGACTTTGGTGGCGTTCGTGATGTAGATGCATTATTTGAAGGGGTTATTACAAATATTAGTCGTCGTCATACGGAGACTAATAGTGACTTTACGCGTGAACAAATGCGTAAATATATGACCAGCTTAACGTGTCAAACATGTCACGGTTACCGCTTGAATCGTAAAGCATTAGCCGTCCAAATTAATGGCCAACATATTGGTAAAATTTCCGCACTTTCAATTGGTGACGGCTTACCTTTCTTTGATAACGTTAACTTGTCAGAAAAAGAATCAATTATTGCAGCACCTATTTTGAAAGAAATTCGTGACCGCTTAACATTCTTACAAAATGTTGGCTTAAATTATCTGACATTATCACGTTCTGCAGGAACACTTTCAGGTGGAGAAGCACAACGGATTCGACTAGCCACGCAAATTGGCTCTAATTTATCGGGTGTTTTATATATTTTAGATGAACCTTCAATCGGGTTGCATCAACGTGATAATGATCGCTTAATTGAATCACTTAAGAAAATGCGTGATTTGGGTAATACTTTAATTGTGGTTGAACATGATGAGGATACCATGATGGCTGCTGATTATTTAATTGATGTTGGTCCTGGTGCTGGTGAATTAGGTGGTGAAATTGTTGCTGCTGGAACGCCCACACAAGTTAAAAAGAGTCGCAAATCATTAACTGGACAATATTTATCAGGAAAGAAATTTATATCATTACCTGATGAACGACGTGCTGGCAATGGTAAGAAGATTCGAATTACCGGCGCAAAAGAGAATAACTTAAAAAATGTAACGGTCGATTTTCCTTTAGGTAAATTCATTTCAGTTACAGGTGTCTCAGGTTCCGGTAAATCAACTTTAGTGAATGGTATTTTGAAAAAGGTATTATCACAAAAGTTAAATCGAAATTCTGAAAAACCAGGTAAATATAAATCAGTTTCTGGTGTTCAAAATATTGAAAGTGTTATTAATATTGATCAAAGTCCAATTGGTCGAACACCGAGAAGTAATCCCGCAACTTATACAGGCGTCTTCGATAATATTCGTGATTTATTTGCGGAAACTAACGAAGCAAAATTACGTGGTTATAAAAAAGGTCGTTTTAGTTTTAATGTCAAAGGTGGACGTTGTGAAGCCTGCAAAGGTGACGGGATTATTAAAATAGAAATGAATTTCCTACCAGATGTCTATGTGCCATGTGAAATTTGTCACGGGGCACGCTATAACTCTGAAACACTTGAAGTGACTTACAAAGGTAAGACAATCTCTGATATTTTAGATTTAAAAGTTGGCGAAGCTTTGAAATTCTTCGAACCAATTCCTAAAATCAGACGTAAACTGCAGACAATTGTTGATGTTGGTTTGGGCTATGTTTCGTTAGGCCAATCGGCAACAACATTATCAGGTGGTGAAGCGCAACGGATGAAGTTAGCTTCTGAATTACATCGTCAATCAAATGGTAAGAGTTTTTATATTCTTGATGAACCAACAACTGGTTTGCATACAGATGACATTAAACGCCTACTTAGCGTTTTAAATCGTTTGGTTGATGCGGGTAACACAGTCTTGGTTATTGAACATAACTTAGATGTGATTAAAACATCTGACTATTTAATTGATTTAGGTCCAGAAGGCGGCGAAGGTGGCGGAACGATTCTTGCGACTGGAACACCAGAAGAAATTGCTGAAGTGCCTGAAAGTTATACGGGACACTATTTAAAACCAATCTTAGAACGTGATCGTGCGAGAATGAATAAATAAATTAAGAAGTCAGATGAAAATCTGGCTTTTTTTTATTCCTTTTTTTTTAAAAAGTGTTAACTTTAAAGAAGACATAAAATAAATTGGAGGAACGGCTGACCATGGGCAATAACTATAAGAGTGTTTTTGATATTATTGGACCTGTTATGATCGGACCATCTAGTTCACATACAGCTGGTGCCGCTAAAATCGGTAAGGTTGGATTTCAATTATTTAATGGGAGAATCACTAAATTAAAAGTTCGCTATTATGAATCATTCGCAAAAACACATCGCGGGCACGGGACTGATTTTGCGACCGTTGCTGGGGTATTAGGCTTTGAACCTGATGATGTCCGTTGCCCACAGTCAATTCAGATTGCGGAAAAAATGGGGATTGAGATTCAGTTTATTGAAGATGCACACCCAAGTCCAATTAACCATCCGAATAGTGTTAAATTAACGATTGAAAATGAGACAAAAAAAATCGAATTAATGGGTTGCTCAATTGGTGGTGGCACAATTGAAATTAGGGCTTTCACTATAAAAAAACAACAATTTTTTCCAAAGGGTAGTTTACCGATACTAGTGTTGGAAGCTAATCCAGTAAATAAAAATAAAATTCAAAAACAAATCGAAAAATCGACAACTATTGTTATGCAAAGTGAATCTGAGTTAATGCCAGAGGATATTATGTATGAATATGATTTATCCAAGAATATTACTGAGACTGATATTAAGCAACTGCGATTATTAACGCACAATCTCATTTATTTAAAATAGGAGGTTCCATCTTGTATAAAAGTATTGCTGAGTTAGTTTCAACTGCTAATAAAGAACACAAATTAGTTTCAGAATTAATGATTGAACAAGAAATGGCGCAATCAAGTGAAACTAGAGACGTTATCATTGAAAAAATGTCTGCTAATCTTGAAGTGATGAAGCAAGCGATTGAAAAGGGATCAAATGGTGAAGGCGTTTCTTCAGCAACGGGATTAACGGGTGGAGATGCGGTCTTACTACGGAAATATCGTGAGAAAGGGCACTCTTTATCTGGGGATGCTAACTTAGAGGCGATGCAATATGCAATTGCGACTAATGAAGTCAATGCTTCGATGGGACTTATTTGTGCGACACCGACTGCAGGTTCATCTGGAACGTTGCCTGGGGTTATTTTCATGATACAAAAACGATTAAATTTATCACATGAAAAGATGTTACAAGCTTTATTTACGTCAAGTGCCTTTGGAATGATCGTGGCAAATAATGCCATGATTGCCGGAGCGACTGGTGGCTGTCAGGCAGAAGTCGGCAGTGCATCAGCAATGGCAGCAGCTGCCGCCGTTGAGGTTACTGGTGGAACGCCGGAACAATGTGCAGAGGCTTTTGCGATGGGACTTAGTAATTTATTGGGACTGGTTTGTGATCCAGTTGCTGGATTAGTTGAAATTCCATGTATCAAGCGAAATGCAATAGGAGCCGTGAATGCTTTAACGGCAGCAGATATGGCACTTGCTGGATTATCTAACAAAGTACCAGCTGATGAAGTTATTATGGCTATGAAAGACATTGGCGAACGTATGCCGAGCTCGCTTAGAGAAACTGGGATTGGTGGATTAGCTAGTACACCAACGGGCCAAGCAATTAAAATGAAAATATTTGGTGAAACGATATAGGGTTGGAAACAACTCTTTTTTTGTGCGCAGATACAAAAGAAACACCAGGTATGTTATAATAATTATAGTAGATTTGGAGGAATGAATATGACAGATACGTTAGAGCTAGTTGTAATTACAGGGATGAGTGGGGCCGGTAAGACGGTCGCAATGCAAAGTTTTGAAGATTTAGGTTATTTTTGTATTGATAACTTACCACCAACTTTATTACCTAAGTTCTGGGAGTTGGTAAAAGAGTCAGGTAAAATTTCAAAAATTGCCCTTGTTATGGATTTAAGATCAAGAGCTTTTTATGATGAAATTATCGAAATGTTATCAGGATTTGATAACACTGAATTTGTAACCACTAAAATTGTCTTTCTTGACGCATCAGATGCAGAATTAGTTTCTCGTTACAAAGAAACAAGACGTGCGCATCCGTTAGCAATGGAAGGCCGTCTGATGGATGGCATTGAAAAAGAACGTGACTTATTAAATGATATTAAAACACAAGCACAATTAGTGATTAATACGACTAATTTGTCACCACGTCAGTTACGTGAAGAGATTTTTCATAATTTTGAAACCAGAGAAACAGCTAATTTTCATGTTGAAGTCTTATCATTCGGATTTAAATATGGCCTACCTATCGATGCAGATATCGTGATGGATGTCCGTTTCTTACCTAACCCACACTATATTCCAGAATTAAAACCACAAACTGGCTTAGATAAGGCAGTTTATGATTATGTGATGAAACAACCAGCTACAGAAGGTTTTTATACCAAATTTGAATCGTTAATTGAGTCAATTTTACCTGGCTACGAAGCTGAAGGTAAAACCAATTTAACGATTGCGATTGGCTGTACTGGTGGACAACATCGCTCAGTTGCTTTAGCTAAAAGATTGAGTGAAGAATTGAAAATTAACTATCCGGTGAACGTTACACACCGTGATATTAATAAAAGTAAAGAATCGGTCAATCGATCATGACGAGAAGTGGACATAGACCTAAGATAGTCGTTATTGGTGGCGGAACAGGGCTACCCGTTATTTTAAAAAGTTTAAGAGATAAAAATGCTGATATCACGGCGATTGTAACGGTTGCTGATGATGGTGGTTCGTCAGGTATTATCAGAGATTACGTGAATGTTGTGCCGCCTGGTGATATTCGTAATGTTATTGCCGCATTATCTGAGTTACCAGAAATATATTTAGATATATTCCAGTATCGGTTTGATACGTCCGATCGATTTTTTGCAGGACATGCGATTGGTAATTTAATTATTGCAGCACTAACTGAAATGAAAAATGGTGTTTTTGCTTCTGTCCAAGAATTATCAGAAATGATGAGAGTTGATGGACATGTCTATCCCGTTGCGGATGAACCGTTAGTATTAAATGCAGAATTTTCTGATGGCACTTTTTTAGCGGGGGAAGCAGAAATAACTGCCGCTAGAAAATCAATTAAGCGTGTTTGGGTAACCTCAAGTGAAAAAAGTGAAACTAGTGTGCCAGAAGCTGTACCAGAAGTTGTTCAAGCTATTCTTGAAGCAGACCAAATTGTCCTTGGACCTGGGAGTTTGTTCACAAGTATTTTGCCTAATTTAGTTATTGGTAATGTGGGTAAGGCACTGTCTGAAACAAAAGCAGAAGTTGTTTATATCTGTAATATTATGACGCAAAAGGGTGAAACAGAACATTTTACTGATGCTGATCATGTGCGTATTTTGAATGGGCACCTAGGTAAATGTTTTGTGAATACAGTGCTTGTGAATACGGCACCGGTTCCTGAAGGTTATATGGATAAAGAAAAATATGATGAGAATTTAATTCAAGTTGAACATGACTTTAATGGATTAAGGGAACAACATTGTCGAGTGATTTCATCTAACTTCTTAAAATTAAAAGATCAAGGTGTCTTCCATGATGGCAATAAAGTCGTTGAAGAATTAATCCGTTTAGTTGGTCGACCAAATCGCGAATTAAGACATAGAAAGACTATTTAGTACAGAGATAAGGTGAAAGAATGTCATATGCAAGTGAAGTGAAAAAAGAATTAACGACCCTCAAAGTCAGAAAAAATAATGCTAAAGCAGAGTTAATGGCGTTAATTAGAATGAATGGGTCTTTGAGTATTATTAATCATCAATTTGTTTTAAATGTTCAGACTGAGAATCCCGCAATTGCGAGACGGATTTATGAACTTTTAAATGAATTTTATGACATTACAAGTGAACTATTAGTTCGTCGTAAAATGAAATTAAAGAAAAATAATATTTATATTGTACGTTTAAAAACAGGTAGTGATTTTGTTTTAAAAGACCTGGATATCATTGAAGATATGCAACTTAAAATGGGTGTACCAATGGATCTGTTGGCCCATGATGATATGATGATGCGTTCATATTTACGTGGGGCATTTTTGGCAGGTGGTTCTGTTAATAATCCTGAAACAAGCCGTTATCATTTGGAAATTTACTCAGTCTATGAAGAACATAATCAAACAATTTGCGAAATGATTAATAAATTTGGATTCAACGCTAGAATGACTGAACGTCGAAGTGGTTATATCGTTTATTTAAAAGAAGCAGAAAAAATTGCTGATTTCTTGTCATTAATTGGCGCAACAACGGCTATGTTGAAGTTTGAAGATATTAGGATTGTCCGCGATATGCGTAATTCAGTTAATCGCATGGTTAATTGCGAAACAGCTAATATGAATAAAGTGGCGGATGCTGCGAATAAACAAATTGCTAATATTGAGTTTATTGCACATTCTGTTGGTTTAGGGCAATTACCTTCTAAATTAAAAGAAGTTGCTGAAACACGTCTGGTTCATCAAGAAGTTAGTTTGAAAGAATTAGGTGATTTAGTACCAGGTGGTCCAATTTCAAAATCTGGGATTAATCATCGGCTACGAAAAATTAACGAATTTGCTGAAAAAGTTCGAATTGGTGAAAAATAAACGAAATTTTAAAGAGGTGAGATAGCATGATAACATTTAAATATGATACGCAACTACTAATAGAAGGTAGTACATTAGACGAGGACCAATTGAACGATAAGATTTTACGTCAATTCAAAGGTGATAGTTTACTTGTTGCGGGAGATTCTGATTTAATGAAACTGCATTTCCATACGAATGCGCCGTGGGAAATATTAGAATATTGTGCTGGACTTGGAGAAATCTTTGATGTTGTTGTTGAAGATATGGTCAGACAATCTAAAGGATTAAAAGGTTAACCAAATAAAATACGCATATAACTGATAGCTTTTATCTTAGCTATTAATTATATGCGTATTTTTTATTTATCTAAATATGATTTTAAGGTAGCTAGATCAATTGATTCATCAAAAATATGGTCGTCAACGATAACGGTTGGTACAAATTGAATATTTGCGTCGTTAGCTTCAGCGATAATTGAGTTAATGTAAGTTTTATCAGAAACGTCAGTTAAACTAAAGGTCTTTTCCATATAGGCAGCAACCTCATCCAGTGTTAAGTCTTTCCACGTATCTTGCGTTTTAAATAATTCAGTTATTAAATCGTAAGATTTTTGCGGATTATCTAAAGGAAGATAATGATGAGCAACATTACCACGTTGTAAGGATTCTTTTTCTTTATCAAAAAGTTTGATGACACGTTTTACACGTCCGTTTGCAACATAAGAATCTAAAGTCTCTTTAGATTTTTCGAACCATTCTTTTGAGTAGGGGCAACGTAGGTTAATAAACTCAATAATTGTTTTTGGCGCGTCAGAGTTACCAATCACAAGTCCAAAGTCCCGATTTACTTTTGAAGCATCAATAATTGAAATATCCATTTTTATCAGTCCAGTCTTCATTTATTAGCGTCAGTATAGCATAAGACGGGTTCATCTGAATAATTATCCGCTCAAAAAAAGGACACTAACAAAAGTTAACTTGTTAGTGTCCTTAAACGTTAAAGCTTATTTAAGCCCTTTTTTGTTAGTCATAATTTTATCAATCAAACCGTATTCTTTTGCTTGATCAGCAGTCATAAAGTTATCACGATCTGTATCTTTATCGATAACTTTAATATCTTGACCAGTTGCATCAGCTAAAATTTGGTTAATCAATGTTCTTGTTTTCAAGATATGTGCAGCAGCAATTTCAATTTCTGTTGCTTGACCTTGAGCGCCACCAAGTGGTTGGTGAATCATAATTTCTGAGTTAGGTAATGCAAAACGTTTACCCTTTGTACCAGCAGTTGCCAATACACTGGCCATTGAAGCAGCCATACCCATAACGATTGTTTGAACATCAGCATTGATGAAGTTCATTGTATCGTAGATAGCTAAACCGGCTGAAACAGAACCACCGGGTGAGTTAATGTAAATTGAAATATCTTTTTCTGAGTCTTGAGCGTCTAAGAAAAGTAATTGAGCGATAATAGCATTTGCCATATCATCATTAACTTCACCAGATAACATAATGATTCTGTCTTTTAAAAGACGAGAGTAGATATCATAGGCACGTTCGCCACCGGCAGATTGTTCGATAACTGTAGGAACCATATTCATAGTTAGAAACCTCCGAATTTATTATTATTTACTTTTTTTATATTAGCATTTGAACTAATGTAATGCTAGTTTAAACCCTTGGTCAAAAAAGGTCAAATAAAATAAACTAAATTTATTCTTTAGTTTCTTTTAAAATAATCGCATCTGATGACCTTGTTTTTGAACCATAGAGTAGGTTCCCTGATAAATGACGAACCAAGTAGCCAGAATAAGATACTGAAAGGGCTACAGGTGGTTTAATAGGTGTTACAGAATGTTGCGTTGAAACAAAAGCGATTGGTGATTTATCTGTTACTTTTTTCTTAACCTTACGAGGTTTTTGTTTTTTAGGTGCCGAAACCTTAGGGGACACAGGTTCTGCATTTTTTCTGGGATCCATTGGATTCACAGGAGCTACACGAGAATCTTCACTATCGCTTCGCGGTGTTGCTTTAATTTGTTTGGGTACATACATGGATAAAATGAACAAGTTAGCTACGATTGAGGCTAAGGAAATTCTAGTTAGGCGGGATGTTCTAAACTTTTTATGCATTAGTGATATCCTCCTGACTATCTGTTCGAATAGCCACAACCATATTAGCAAATATCTCCCAATCAGAAGCTAATGGTGGACTATTCCAGATTAGGTAGCGACTGGGGACATCTGCCATCAAGAAGTCAGAAAGGTAAATATCGGTTTGATCTGTTAATTTGTAGTTAACTTCCAAATTAAAGAAGGGCATTGAATCAAGATTTTTGTGAATTAAATCATTGTAGTTACTCCCTTTTGAAAAATCAATTGTTATATGCACCGGTTTTGAAACGGTTGGTAAATCAATATAACGAATGAATAAGAAAAGATATTCTGATTTTAAACGGGCCATGTTAATGTTTTTTTCTTTGAAAATATCCGGTACATTCGTTGTTAAGTTAGTTATCAATTGGTCAACGAAGATATAAAACCAACTATAATTTTCTTTTAAAATAGTATTATCTACGGCAACTTGCCAACTAAAATCAATTTGGGCACTATGGTAACTAGAAAAATGAATACGAGATAATTCGTCAAATAATGTCATATAACTTTGTTCACTTAATGTGATATCAAAGAACTTTTGTAAGTCTTTAATAACAAAATTATTGAGTGATTCAATTTGTGAAAAGAAAGATGAGTTATTAAATGTAACGTCAACAATGTCTTCCATATAAAGGAAATTTAGAACAAATACTGTTTCAATTGATAACTGTTCATCCGTAAGTCCATTAATACCTGGATTTTCTTGAAGACAGTCTTGAATATTGGACATGATTGAGTCTGAATTAGCAAAATTAACATCAGCAAAACGATTAGTATCATTTCGATTAGAAGCTAAACTTTGTATGAGAACAGCTGAAAAATACTTTAGTTTCAATAATTGTATTTGTGTGAGATCAAGATTTAAGCTAGAAATTAATTGGTTAGAAAATAAACTAGAATTACGATCAACTTCTTCATTAAATGGGAAGTTGTAGTTCTTATAGACAGCTAAATAAAGGTTATAAAAAAATAAGCGAATATTTTCTTCAGGACCTACTAATTGGAAGTTTTTAGTGATTTTAAAGCCTAATTTTTGTAACATATCATCTAAAAATTTCTTGGTCCGATAACCAGTTGCTTCACTTAAAAATAACGATTCGGTGAAGGATTCTATACTAAAATTAGGGTTAGTAAATAGCGCATTCAGCATCAAAAATTGAGGTGACTGCTTAGCGTATAGAAGTAATAGGTGATCGATGGAATCTAAGCCATTTTTTTGTAGACTTACTTTGTTATTGCTAACTTTTAATAAATAGTAATCGTCTAATCCTTCAGTGACAAGATCTTCTTCTAAAGACTTGATAGTTGTTGCTGTATAATATTTTGACCATTTAAAATGTTTTTGGATGTCTGTTTGCGAAGCAGATTGGTCATAAGTATTCTCAAGATAAGAAAATAATTCTAACTTACGAATATCATCTTTGTTAAATATAAAGTCCATTTATCGCGATTCCTCCTCATTAAAGAGTATGTACTATCCATTATAGGGGAATTGCCAACGGTTTGCATATAAATCTAGAATCAATAATTATCATATTTTTAAAAAAATTGACAAAAGTGGTGATATAAAATAACATGTCATTAATATATGTATTCAAATTATAGAAATAACAGAAGAGTAATTTTTTTAGACAGGGAGAGGGAAATCTTTATGAATAAAATAGTATTAAGCGCCTTTGTAACACTATTAGGTCTCTATATGACTGCATCTGAGGCAACGATTCAAGCGGCGAAAACTAATCGTGGTAGTGCGCAATCCGATTTGTCTATGGATTTTCAATCTGGAGCAACAACAGTCGATTTTGCTTCTTCCCTTAGTTTCAATACAACTAAAATTGATTCGAATGATAAAAAAAGTTATGCCAAAGCGCAAGATATGGCAACAGGGGCAAGCACACCCAATTACGTTCAAGTTTCAAATTTTAGCGGAACTGAAAATGGTTGGGTGCTTGAAGCTAAACAGAGTCGCCAATTTGAATCTGAAGAGACGCATAAATCGTTAACGGGTGCCTATCTTAGTTTTAGTAATGGTGAACTTGTTTCCATTTCTGCGGATAAAAAACCTGGATTTTATAAGAAAAATTTTGATTTGTCTGTAGGAGCTAATAAAGTAGTCGTTGCCGCAAAAGGTGATGAAGGATACGGCACTTGGGTTTACCGTTTTGGGAATGAGGCAACTAAAGGAAATAGTATCGCTTTGAATATTCCCCGTGAGGCAACTAAGATGACAGATGTCTATCGTAGTGAAATTACATGGTCATTAAATGATGTGCCATCAAATGAATAATAATGAAATGATAACCACAAAATTTATTAAAAGATTCGGCTATTTATTTTTATTCAGTATTTTATTTTTATTCGGAGTGGACATTAAGCAGGTTAATGCCAGCCAAGTTGACTTTTCTGTTCAACCTATGATATCTGACTATCAATTAGATAAGAAAAAAACTTATTTTGATTTAAAAGCAGCACCAGGAACTAAAACACAGCTGAAAATTAAGGTAGCTAATCTTATTGATAAATCACTAACGTTTGAAGTCCTCATTAAGGATGCAACAACAAACTATAATGGGGTTGTGGAGTACGCGGAATCACAAAGTAAAGTATTGGCACAACAGCCGTTCTCAGTGGTAAAAGCAGTTAGAGCTCGTCAGAATCGTATAACTGTTCCTGCAAAAAGTGAAAAAATAGTTACTTTGGATGTTGCGTTACCCAATACGACTTTTGCAGGTGTCGTTGCGGGAGGTATATCGGTGATTGAAGACAATGATGCTCAGTCTCAAACAAAGTCAGAACGAGCGGTTATTGATAATCGTTATTTATATACGACTGCGGTAATATTCCATGGAGAACAACCTGTAACTAGCGCACAAGTAAAATTAAAAACGGTTGATATCACACAAATTAATGCACGTAATGTGATTGCTGCGAGATTTGAAAATCAGAGCGCTATGTTTTTAAATAAAGTTCAAATAAATACACAAGTCAGACGGTTAGGTAGTTCAAAAGTATTATATCGAGCAAGTAATAAGGACATGCAAATTGCCCCAACCAGTGCGGTTACCTTTCCAATTCCATTAGCTGCTGGTGAATTACTCAAAAGTGGTACCTACGAACTTAGTGCAGAGATGACTTCTAAAAATCAGGCATGGCATTTTAAACAGAAATTTACGGTAAGTGGATCAAAAGCAAGAATATTGAATGAGAAGGATGTTACAATCGATCAAACAAATTACTGGATCTATTGGATATTACTCTTGTTCGTACTGATAATCGTTAATGTTTTTGTTATATTATGGATTAATCGAAGATTAAAAAGAAAGTATCAACAAAAAATTAAATAATTTAAATGAAAAAGTTATTAATTAAGGGATATTATCTTTTAATTAATAACTTTTTTATTTTCAAATATTTTTAAAAAGGTAAAAAATGTGATTTAACATTGTGCACCATTGAAGATACAATATGTACATAATAATTGTAGATGTAGTATGTACATATTGTATCTTCACTTTACTAAAAGTTAATGGGAATTGTTAGAAAAATAGGGGATGACAATGACTTAACGATATGATAGTAAGACCAAATAAATAAGATAATTAAGCATTAGAGAGGGATAAAAGATGAGGAAACATAACAGTAGAACAAAAGAATGGATTTCAGCAACACTTATAACAAGTGCTGTTTTTGCAGGATTATTTGCTGGGGGGGCCAGTCACAGGGAACCTAGTGTATTTGCTCAAACTGATGAGAGCAGTATGTCAAGTGAGTCATCAGATAACGCCACAAGTGAATCAGGAAAAAAGGCGATATCAAGTGATTCTCTAAAAACTAAATCAATCACAATAAAAAAAAGTGAATCAAAAACAAAAGCTAAACCGTCAGCAAAAGCTAAACTAAGTACTAGAGCAGCTGGGTATGTTGGACCAGCAAATGATGTATTTCCTGATGATTACTGGGATACAACAAAAGATTATTCAGCGGAGTCAGCAACGGCATTTGTTTCACAGTCGGGTTCACAGAATAAACCTGGCGAACCTGTATTATATTTTGGAAATAATTATTTTCCTTTTCAAATGAATGAGTTATTAAATAATGATCCCGTCAGTGGTCTTAATAAGTCTGGTTGGGCCTACATGTTTGATACTGGAATAAATCCTGTTCCAAGGAAATCTTATGGAATTATTATTAATAATAGTGTCCCAGGTAATCGTGGATACGGGTTGGTATCATCCTTTTCATCAATTCCTTATACAATTGAATCTGCAGTTAAAGGTAAGGATATCACTGGATATCAACTTTTTAAAAATAAAACAGGTACTGGATTTAAGGCAATTATGTATGATACAAAGTATAAATTAAGTTATACATTTGAGGAAGTTTATGATGCTAGTGGCGGTGTTTATAGCTATTTTAGTATTACTAACAATGACACAACGGCTCGTGCAGTTGGAGCTATTGAGGGCGTCGATACATTCGTTGATGAGGATGCTGTTACCATTGAAAGCTTAGGCCCGGATGAAGGATTCAAAATGGTTGGGTCAGCACATAGTTTAAATTTCAAATTAAATGATCCAAGAAATAATACCAAATTAGGTGGATGGACGAATTACACAGGCGGAGATGAACCAAATGTTATGAATACTGGTTATTTAAATAATTATTTCAATGGTGGTGCACTTGGAACTGGAATGGAAAAATCACCACATAATAAAATTATTGCCGTTTCAAATATTAAGAATCCAGATAACCCATTTAAAGGCGATAGTGGGTTCATAATAAAAGCTAATCCGAAAACTTTGGAACCAGGAGGAACACTCGTAACGGGTTCTTATCAAACTTATAAGGAAGCTGTTGCACCTGTTGCAAGTGTAAAAGAACAAACGATTAATGCTTATGCAAGTCAAACTAATAGGCCTAAAGTTTTAGGAACGGTTTTAGATAAGGATGGCAGTAAAGGTTATATTCAAATTACCTATCCAGATGGGTCAACGTCAGGAACAACAGAGAATGTGTACGACACAGGTAAGGTAGATACTAGTGCTGATTATAGTGCAAACATTGACACTTCTAAATTAAAATTAGGTTCAAATAAGATAATAGTGACAGCTGTTGACGATAGTGAAGTAGAACAGTTAAAACCTGTTACGGTAACAGTCAATCTTTATAAATTAGGTGCAACTGCTATCCCACAAACAATCAAAGTTGGCGATACGGTTAAGACAGGCGAAACGGACTTAATTAAGAATTTAACAATTATTAATCAACCAACAGTTAATGCACATACCTTAAAAATGGATACAACAAATCCATCAGGTAAGCCACTTGATAATAAAACAGCAGGATTTTACATTCAAGATATGCTTTTAACAGATACTGCAGTTAAACCAAATGAAATCGCAAAAGTAGCTGTACCCGTTACCGTAACTGATAGTGATACTGCATTTGACAAAACTTCTGCTCTTTATGCCAAGGGATTTGAATTAAAAACAGCGGATATTCAAAACTTATCAACTGGTGATTTAGATACATTAATCTTGAATAATAGTAAAGCTAGAGGCTGGCTGATAGCGACGGGTGCCGAATCTAAAGTTAGTGTTAAGTCAACAGAACTTAAACCAACTTCAGGTGATGGTTTTTATAAAGCAGTTATCCAAAATTCTGATGGTCAAACAAAAGAAATTGTGATTACTGTCTCAGGTGGATTAAAAATTACATCAGCACCTACTGCAACTGACTATGGTTCTTCCAGTGGCGTGATATTACCTTACAGTGGAGAAAATTTTGATCTCCAACGTAGTGATTCTAGTACCAATAGCAGTGTGAATATTTCTAATGCAGGTAAACAAGCTTGGACATTAACTGCTCGACTTACAAAAGGTTTGACAGATAGTGCTAATGATAAGTTAACTGGTGTTTTGGAGTATGTAAATTCAGCTAATGGTGTACAAGATATAGAATCAAGTAGTGCAGAAGTTGGTTCAGGACAGTCTGAGGCAACTCAAGAAGTCCGTTGGGATAAGGATAAAGGAATTGTCGCTCAACTTAACGGAGGTAATACATCACTTAAAGCTGGAGCCTATACAGGGGAAATAACATGGACACTAGAGAATACACCTTAATGTTATAGTTTCTAATTTAATCTTAAATGATTTGAATATTTTTAGCAGTTTAATTATGAACTAAATAACAATCCCAAATAATAGTAAATCCATATCAATACTGCTAAGTATTGATATGGATTTTTTTAATAAAAATTAATGATAACTAAATTTTATTCGTATTTTAGTGGCTTAATAATTTTCGTTTTATGATGAGATAAAACTTATGAATAATTATTATTTGTTTAATTTTCAAATATTTTTAAAAAAATAAAAAATTTGATTTAACATCGTACACCATTGAAGATATAATATGTACATGTTAATCAAAGACAAAGCATGTACATGTTGAATTTTTAACTTTGCTAAAAGGTATATTTGATAAAAGTTAATAGAAATAGCTAGATAAATAGGGGATAGTAGTGAATTGGCAATATGTTAGTGAAATCAAATAGACTAAATTGATAAAATAATTAATAAGTTAAAAGCAAGGATTGGGGAGGGCTAAAAAATGAGAGAGTATAAAAACAGAAAAAAAGAATGGGTTTCGGCAACAATTATGACAAGTGCTGTTTTTGCAGGATTGTTAGCTGGGGGAGCTAGCCATAGAGAACCTAGTGTGTTTGCTAAAACCGATGAGAGCAGTATGTCAAGCGAATCATCAGATGAAACATCAAGTAAGTTAACGATTAAAGAATCAAGTGAATCAGAAAAAAAGGCGCTATCAAGTGAATCTGTAGAAACTAAATCAACAACTAAAAAAAGTGAATTAAAAATAAAAGCTAAATCATCAGAAAAAACTAAACGAAGTACTCGAGCTACCACTCGAGCAGCTGGATATGTTGGACCAAAAGATGAAATTCTACCTACTGTTAAATGGGAAACAAAAGATTACGCAGCTGATGTAGCAAAGACGTTTGTTTCACAATCGGGGAGATCTGATAAGCCTAATGAACCAGTTATGTACTTTGGAAATAGTATTGAACCTTTTCAGCCTAGTGAACTGACGAATAATAATGACGCAGATAGAGCAAGCAATAATAGTTCACCTAATTTACCATCTTGGTCATATACGTATACTACCGGAAAAAATCCGCGTCCATCGATTATACACGGGCTGATTATGGGCGACAAAATAGCTCGTGGTTATAATGTGAATGAAGCTTACCTAGACAACGGTATTTCTGGTATCGAGGGTGGACTTTTAGATGGGTCAATTACTGATTATCATCTTTATAAAAATAGTATGAACACGGGATTTAAAGCAACTATGTATGATAGTAAGTACAAAGTTAGTTATACTTTTGAATCAGTATATGGTAGGACTGGTGGTATTTACCGTTACTTTAGTATTACAAATAATAATTCAGATTCACAAAAAATAGGTGCCTTGGAAACAAATGATACTTTTGTAGATTCTGATAAAGTTCCTTTACAGAGTATTGGACCTAATGATGGCTTTAAAATGATTGGGGATAGTACTAGTCAGAAGCATGTTTTGGATGTGAGATTGAAAGATCCAGAGTCTAATGCTACTTTGGGTGGTTGGACAAATTATACGGGCGGTTCTCAAGATAAGATTCTAAACCCCGCTAATTTTAATAACTACTTTAAAGGGGGGGTAGCCGGGACAGGTATGGAAGGTTCAGCAGCAAACACTAATATTGGAATTGAAAATATTAGTAATCCAAGTAAAACAATTGGTGATGATAGTGCGTACATTATGAAAGCTAATCAAGTTGATTTAGCTCCAGGTGCAACACTTGTTAATGGGTCTTACCTTACTTATAAAGAGACAACACCTAGTACTCCTCCCGTTGCGACAGTTAAAAATACAATAATTAACGGTTACGCTGATCAAAAAGGTGTTGAGATTACAGGAGATGTTACTGATTCAGATGATACAAAAGGAAATATTGAAATCGGGTATCCAGATGGAACGTCAGAAAAGAATCCTTACGATACTATTACAGTGGATGTGAAGAATCCTACACCGTATTCTGTACCAGTTAATATGTCTAAACTAGGTCCAGGTAAAAATGAACTATTAGTTACGGCAGTTGATCCAGGTAATAACCGTCAAGAAAAACCAGTTACTATAACTGTTAACGTATTCAAATTAGGCGCAATTGCTATCCCACAAACAATCAAAGTTGGCGATACGGTTAAGACAGGCGAGACGGATTTGATTAAAGATTTGACAATTATTAATCAACCAACAGTTAATGCACATACACTAACTGTTGATGGGACAAATCCATCAGGTAAACCACTTGATAATAAAACAGTAGGATTTTACATCCAAGATATGCTTTTAACAGATATTGCAGTTAAACCAAATGAAATCGCAAAAGTAGCTGTACCAGTTACTGTAACTGATGATGACACTGCAACTGATAAAGTCTCTGCCCTTTATGCAAAAGGATTTGGCGTAAAGCAGGCAGATATTCAAAAATTAACAACTGATGAGTTGACTGCATTAATTCTAAAGACTAGTGAAGCTAAAGGATGGTTGTTAGCAACTGGTGCTGAATCTAAAGTAAGCGTTGATTCAACGACACTTAAACAAACTTCAACTGATGGTATTTATCAGGCAGTTATCAAAAATTCGGATGGTTTAAAAAAGACCATTAACATTGAAGTTACAGGTGGATTGAAAATTACAGAAGGACCTGGGGCAACTAATTACGGTTCTTTTTTAGGTGTTACGTTACCTTACAGCGGAGAAGACTTTAAAGTTCAACGTAGTGACCCTGATCCTCATGTTAATAGCGTACAAGTTTCTAACGCGGGTAAACAAGCTTGGACCTTAACAGCTCAACTTACAACACCGTTAACGGAGCATAACGATGCTAACGTTAAGTTAAATGGTGTATTGACATATATAGATGCATCTGGTCAATCGCAAGATATAGAATCAAACAGTGCAGAAGTTGGTTCAGGGCAATCTGAGGTAACTCAAGAAGTAAGTTGGGCAAACGACAAAGGAATTATCGTTCAACTTAATGGAAATAACCCTTTGCTTAAAGCAGGGGACTATACAGGGGAAATAACATGGACATTAGCGGATACGCCACATTCATAAACCTTGTTTAATTAATGTTAATCGTTAGCATATTGCTAATATTAAAAACTACCAAAATCTTACGAGGGGAGAAAATACGATGCTAAAAAGAAGTACAATTATGGGGATTCTTTTAGGAAGCATGGTACCTGTTGGTTTCGCCGTAACGCAAGTTTCAGCAAGCGATACAGTGGGCTATCAATCGCATGCGACTATTGAGTTAGTTGGAAGTACTGATGAAACACGACCTGTTAATCCAATTAATCCGACGGATCCGGTAAAACCAGTTAGACCTGTTAATCCGGGGACGCCAGGTCCGTTATCGATTGATTACGTTTCGAACTTACAATTCAGTCAACAAAAAATTTCTGGTAAAGATAGTGTTTATTATGCACAACTTGACCAGTTAGCTGATAAGAACGGTAAAGTCGGAGATTATCCAAACTATGTTCAGATAACGGATAACCGTGGGTCAAATGCAGGGTGGAAATTAACCGTTGCACAGACCAATCCATTTATGAATGGTAAAAATAAATTAGATGGAACGGTTATCACGTTGATGAATGGTGTTGTTAATGGTAGTAACCTGCATAGACCGACGGATAGTCAAGCAGCAATTAAGCCAGATGGTAAGGCAGTTACTGTGATGACAGCTAAGTTGGACAATGGTATGGGGACCTGGACGGATCGTTTTGGTAAAGATAATACAGCTGCTCAACAAAGTATTTCATTGTTTGTTCCAGCTGAGTCGAAAAAAGTAGCAGGGGCTTATAAGTCTGAACTAACATGGACTTTGACAGATGCTAAACTATAAAAAAAGAGATTAGGGGAAATATATATTATGAAAAAAACAAATAAATTATTATTCGCTGCATTACTTGGATTAGGTATTACAGGAACAGCTGTTACAACAGCTAACGCATCAGAAACAAAAGATTATGTATCACATGGTAACGTTGAATTGACTAAAAATGACGGAACAACAGACCCTGGTATTACTGATCCAACAGATCCAGGACATACTATCGATCCAACAGACCCAGTGAACCCAGGTACTGGTGGCCCATTAGCAATTGACTACGTTTCTAACTTTAACTTTGGTACACAAAAAGTAACAGGTAATGATACAACATATAACTCGGAATTAGTTGCAGCAACAACAGATAACCCAACAGCTGGAACTAAAAAAGACCTTGCAAACTTCTTACAAGTTTCAGATAACCGTGGTACAGTATCTGGCTGGAAACTTTCAGTTCAACAATCAAAAGCATTTACAAGTGAAACAACAAAATCAGTATTAGATGGCACAACAATTACGTTATCTAACCCTGAAGCAAATAATGCTGATAAAAATGGTACAAAACCAGCACCATCAATTTTAACAGATAACCTTGCAATTTCTTCTGCATCAGGTGATAAAGTTGTTATGCAAGCTAAAGATGGCGAAGGTTCTGGTACTTGGGTTGAAGCATTCGGTAATGCAACTAAAGACGCTGATAAAGCTAAAGCTTCTGTTAAATTAGCTATCCCTGGTGATAGCAAAAAAGTCGCAGAAAAATACACATCAGATTTAACATGGACACTTACAGACGCTAACTTATAAGAATTAATTCTATCAATAAAAAAAGGTTATTAATTAAAAGGGGAAATTAAAATGAAAACAACTAAAATCGTAACAAGCGCAATTATTTTATCAACATTAGGTTTAACTGCAGCACCAGCTGTACATGCCGCAGACCATACAGAAAATTACACATCATTAGGTAAGATTGGTTTTACAGAAAATGATGATAAAACACCACCCGTTAACCCAGTTGATCCAGATAAACCCGTTGATCCATTAGAACCAACTGTTCCTCCTGTTAGTCCTGGTACTGATGGACCATTATCAATTGATTACGTTTCTAACTTTGATTTTGGTGAAAACAAAATTTCTGGGGACGATACAACTTACTACGCTGCACCTGTCAAAGCAGTTAGTGGTGCTAAATATGCTACTTACTTACAAGTAACGGATAAACGTGGTACTAATGCTGGTTGGAAACTTTCAGTTAAACAAGAAAAACAATTTAATGATGGCTCAGCAGATTTAGATGGTGCAGTATTAAAAATGGGATCACAAAAATTAAATTCTAAAAATATGGATAGTGTAACTAATGCAACAACCCCAGCTATAGCCGATGCTACAATTACAGCAACACCTGGTAGCGCTGTTGAAGTCTTGAATGCAGCTAAGGGTCAAGGTATGGGTACTTGGACAGATTCATTTGGTGTATATGATGCAGATGCTACAAAGGATACAGCAATGAAGGCTGTTTCATTAGCCGTACCTGGTAATTCAGCTAAAGAAGCTAAACCATATACCACTGATTTAACATGGACAATTACTGACGCAGGGATGTAAACCTGTATCAACTAGGTTATTAAAAAATAGAGGGAATCAATAAAAGGGGAAATTAAAATGAAAACAACAAAAATCGTTGCAAGTGCAATTGCGTTAACAACATTAGGTTTGACTGCAGCACCAGCTGTACATGCCGCAAATAATACACAAACATATAATGAAACAGGTAAAGTAGGTTTTGTCGCAGGAAGCACAAGCCCAACAAATCCCACAGATCCAATCGATCCAACAAATCCAATTACACCAGATCCAGATCCAGATCCAATCAAACCTGGTACAGATGGACCTTTATCGATTGATTACATCTCTAATCTTGATTTTGGTGCTGATCATAAGATTTCTGGTTCTACAGAAACTTACTATGCACAACCAATTTCAGCTACAGATAGTAAAGGTGATAAGGTTAAACGTGCTAATTACTTACAAGTAACTGATAACCGTGGTACAAATGGTGGTTGGAAACTTTCAGTAAATCAAGATGCCCAATTTAATGATGGGACTTCTGAGTTGGCTGGTGCGCAATTAAAAATGACCGGTCAAACATTTAATTCTTCAAATATTGGTGACACGACAACAATCCCAACTGCTTTAAATAGTGGTGTTATTACACCAACTGTTGGAAAAGATGTTGAAGTTGTAAGTGCTGCTAAGGGTCAAGGTATGGGTACTTGGACTGATTCATTTGGCACATATGTCGATGGAACAGATACAGATGCTTCAATGAAAGCAATCTCATTAGAAGTACCTGGTAAAACAGCTAAATCAATTGGAACAAGTTACAAAACTAACTTAACATGGACATTAACAGACGCAGGTCTATAAAAAGATTAGAAGTAAGTTAAACCAAAGGGGAAATTAATTATGAAAAAAGCAGCAATTGCAACATCAGCACTTTTAGCAGTTACGTTATTTTCAACATTAGCACCTGCAGCACATGCTGCCGATATTACAAAAGGCACAACAGGTGATGTTAACTTCGTAGCTAATCCAGCTACTGGGGCAGGCGAACTTAAGCTAATCAGTGCACCGAGTGTTGATTTTGGGGATCAAGAAATTAGTGGATCAACAAAAACTTATGAACAAACGTCTTTTGGCGCTAAACCAGAGGATGCTAATATCCAAGTTGATGATAACCGTGGCTCAAATGTCGGTTGGAATTTAACAGTTGCAAATACACAATTTGCCACGGCAACGGGTACGGCACTTGATGGTGCTAAGTTAACCTTAACAAATGGTTCAATTATTAATGGTAATGGGGCAAAGTTTGTGGCTAATCCTGCAGCAACTATGCTTTTAGATGGTTCATCTAAAGCTGTTCCAGCAGTAGATGCAGCTAAAGATAAAGGTATGGGGCCTAACACATTACCTGTTACTAAAGCAACTTTAGAAGTACCTGGTGCAACAAGTAAATTAAATGAAAAATATACATCAACAATTACATGGACATTAAAAGACGCAGCATTATAAAATGCAGAAAGGGATAGGTTAAAACAATGAGCTTGAAAAAAAATATACGACTAGCAGTAGCCATTGTCCCCCTCCTTGCATTTTCGATGATGGTAAATTCAGTAGCCGATGCAGCAGTTGCAACTGATGGAAAAACTGCGATATCATCAGCTAACTTAACATTACTTGAAAAGTCTGGTCCTGTTGATCCGTTAGATCCATCAAAACCAGTGCACCCACTCAATCAAGTTACGCCAACAACTGGAGACTTAAGAATAGATTATATTTCTAGTTTTCATTTTGGGGCACAGGATATCTCGGGGAGTAATAAAACCTACTATGCAACTTTTGATAAAGTAGCTGACATGACTAACCGTCGTGACTCAAGTGGAGTGTGGGACACACAAAACCTAACAGATAAAGATTATTATAATGTACCTAATTACGCCCAGGTCACAAATAATACAACGGGTAATTGGTCATTAGGTGTTAGTAACACTGTTTTTAAAAGTCCTAGCGGGAACGTGCTTAAAGGTGCTGTACTAAATATTAAGAATATCGAAGCACATAGTGAAAATCCAGGTTTAGGGCTAAGCGGGGACTTACCAGGTAACGTTAAACTTACAGGAACTGGTGGTACTCCTGTTTCGGTTGTTAGTACGACAGATGGTAATAGTGATAATCCGTTCGGTACTTGGACACTTGCTATGGGTACTGATAAAGCGGGAACTAACTCTACAGGAAACGATGCAGTGTCGTTATTTGTTCCTGGTACCACTGTGAAAACAAAAGAAGCTTATACATCAACGTTGAAATGGACATTGATAGCGGCTCCATAAAGCTAATTTGAAAAGAAAGAGGATTTTTACATTGAATAAAAAATTTTTTGGAATCATAATGGCGTTTGTGGCAGGATTGGTTTTATTTAGTGGACAAGTTCAAAAAGCGAACGCTGCTGAAATGAACTTTGCCGTTACTGCAAATCTTCCAAGTAATCAAGTTGATAAGCGCCAAACCTATTTTAATTTAAAAATGAAGCCTAATCAGAAACAAGATGTTACTGTCACATTGAAAAATTCGACTAATAAAGCAGTTGTCGTAATGGCTGAGGCAAATACAGCTGTAACCAACGATAACGGTGTGGTTGAATATAGTCATGTGAAACCAAAACTTGATAAAACAATGGTAAATCCTCTATCTTCAATTGTTAAGTCGGATAAAGAAGTGACAATTCCAGCCAAGAAAAGTGTTGTGCATACGTTCCATATCACAATGCCCGCTAAGAAATTTAATGGCGAAATCGATGGTGGATTATACTTCTATGAAAAGATCGACAAAGATAGTGAAAAAAAATCAAAGAGTAACGTTCAAATTAAAAACCGTTATGCATTTGTGATTGGGACAACGTTAACTGAAACAGATGATGTTGTTAAACCTGATATGAAATTACTTAAAATTGAACCAGGTTCAGTTAATTTCCGTAATACATTGAAGGTAAATTTACAAAACCCAACAACAACACCTATTCGTAATTTAAAGGTAGCCGGAAAAGTCTATTCAAGAAATGGGGATGAAGCCTTACATGCTTCAACCACTTCGAATATGACAATGGCTCCCAATACGAATTTTAATTATGGTATTTTTTGGGACAACCAACCCTTTAAACCTGGTAAGTACCGTCTAGAAATGACGGCAACTTCTGGTGTGAATAAGTGGAAATGGACTGAAAACTTCACAATTGATGGCGCAACGGCAGATAAATTGAACGAAAAGGCAGTTGACTTAGAAAAAGATTATACAATGTGGTATATTCTTGCAGGAATCTTCTTACTTCTACTTGTATTATTGATTATTTGGTTCTTAGTTCGTCGTAATAAAAAAGATAAAGAAGAAGCTGTCGCAGAAGCAAAACGACAAATTTTATCAGAATTACAAACTGGTGAAAAAGAAGATAAGTAGTCGAAATGGGTGAGGTATGGTTATGGGGAAAAAAATAACGAGTACTTTAGTAATTGGTCTTTTGGGGTTATCTTTTAGTTTAGGTGCATTCGGTAATACCGCAGAAGCGGCTAGTTATACAAGTGAAATGGGAATTGAATTTGTAGGTAAAATGCCAACAACTTCTCAGGTGACACCAGATCCAGACGGGAGAACACCTGTCTCAAAGAATGTTGCATCGAATCAAAACAGATTACCTCAAACCGGTGAAATAAAAGGATCAGGATTATCAATGATAGGATTTATTCTTTTATCAACCGCAGGATTAATTGGATGGGTTAAATATAACGATTCAAAGCAATCAAAATAAAGAATAGTTAAAATTAAAGTAGGCTACCTTCGTATTTATATGAAGATAGCTTATTTTTTTTGCTTATTATCTAAGTCCAATTTAGTTAAAATTAAAAATATACTAGTGGTTAAATTTGCAAAAGAAAGCGTTAACATGATAAGCTGTGTTTAAGGTATTAATAAAAAAATAAATATAAATATAAGGAGGTATTAGTAATGCTCTAACTAATTTTTTTATGGAGGGCCTGTATCAAATAATTGTTTATAAACCAAAATAGAGGAGATGAATAAAATGAACAAAGTAGAAATGAGTCAGACAAAGAAGAATGTGATTAAAACGGTAGCGGTGGTTGGATTATTGAATTCAGTAATGATTTTAGGGGTAGCTAATAATTCCGTAGATGCTAGTAACCATGAAAAGCAGGTGGCGACAGCTAAAGTAGGTACGAAAGAATTAGGTGTTATTACAAGAGGCTCAATGAAAGTATCTGGAACGGGTGCAAGTGGTCTACACTTACAAGGTAATAATACAGTGACAACAGGTACATTAGATTTTGATTATGAAGGAAAGTCGATTATTTCGGCAGGAATTAATGAATCGACAGACTATGTCTTGTCAGTTCCTTCAGAGTTAGTTCCACTTTTTAACCATGATTCGTTCAATAATTATATAACAGGAAATTTCCAATTTAATAACGGAAGTAAATATACGTATAATAAAAATGATATCCGAGTTGAGGATAATGGTAAAACATTACGAATCAAAAATCCATCTCATTCTTGGATTGCATTTGCCGACTTCAAAGTTCATTTATCTCTTGATATTGGGCAAATGGTAACAGATACAGGTATCAGAGTAGCGGACGCAGAAAATAACTCAAGTTATATATTTAATAGTGGTTTAGTAAAAAATGGTGCGCCAATTGATTGGGACGTGTTGGGTTCATATAATGCTTCTGACACGTTGCCAACATATCACCTAGACCCGGGTTGGGCACTTTTGAAAGAAATTCCAACCGTTGAAACAATTTTTGATACAGATACAACGGTATCAGGTCGTGGTGTTCCAGGTGCTAAAATTGAAGTTAAAGTTGGCGATAAAGTTATAGGGACAGGTATCGTTGATGAAAATGGACTTTACGAAGTTACTATTCCTAAACAACATGAAGATACAACAGTTAGTGTTCGTCAGAATACAGGTGTTGGTTGGAGTGATGTGAAAACTACGGTAGTTAAGCATAAAGATGTTACGATTGCTAAACCAACTGTTGATTCTTATTATCAAAGTGATAAATATTTAACAGGTACTGGAGAAACAGCTGGAAATACAATTATTATTGCTGATGCAAGCGGTAATGAAATTGCTAGAACAGTCGTACAGTCAGATCTTAGTTTCTCTGTACAAATTCCAGAACAAGGAGCCTATACACTTCTTTATATAACTGAAACAAATGGGACAGAAATAAGTCTTGCAACGGTAGTTCCAGTTCGTGAAGGGTAACCAAAATAAACTGTAAATTGGCAAAAGTAATTCATCATTTTTTTTGATGAATTACTTTTGTATTAAAACAAAATCGATAAAGCGGTTACTTCATAAATTAGATAAATATTTTTTAATTAAAAAAATATGTTTACATTTAAATAGATTATAGGTAAACTGGCTATGTCGCAGTAACCAGATAATAAGTTTGCGATTAGGTTACAGCTAAGTTAACGAATAAATCTATTAGGAGGGACTAGGGGGTCACAACTAATCAGCTAGACTAATGAGTTAAATATAGTAATGTTAGGTATAAATAGGCAGCAACTATAGGGGGAGGACTAAACAATGAAAGGGCATAACAGTAATAAAAAAGAACGAATCTCAGCAACGTTAATGACGGGAATTATCTTAGCAGGAGTGATGACAGGTAGCATTGTTAACGTGGTTAACAATGAGGGCCCAGGAACTTCTGTCCAAGCTAAAGAGCTAGATGAAACCGTTAAACCTCAAACAGCATCTTCTGAAAAAACAACCGAAAAAAGTACATCGATAAAAGCAACAAAAGAAGAAATAACAAGCGAAGTAGCAACTAAAGAAGAAGTAACGAAAGCACCAACAAAAAAAGTAGCAACGACTAAAAAAAGTGAGACAGCAGTACCAGCTGCTGGTTATGTTGGTCCATCACAAGGGGCCATTAATACTCAGTGGAGTACTACCGATGTGGCATCAAATTCTAAAAATGAGTATGTGTCACTTACAGGAGGCGGGAAGTTAGTAAATGGTGTTCCAACAAACAACGCGGGAAAAGCAGATGATACAGCGACTCCTGTTTTATATTTTGGTAATGCAGCATTTAATTTCCAACCAAGTGCGCTGACAAATAACGATTCTTACAGTGAACAGGGTAATGCATCTAGTTGGGCATTTACGAAGGTTGGTGCCAGTGGAAGAAATCCTAATCCAAGAAAGTCTTATGGAATTATCATTAATAATGCTATTCCAAAAGATCGTGGATATGGGTATGCAGCAGAAAGTAACACGACGCCTAATACAATTGAAAGTGCTGTAAAACTTGGACCAATTACAGATTACCATCTTTATAAAAATAATGATGGTACTGGATTCAAAGCTACAATGTACGATGTAACATATAAGGTGAGCTATACATTTGAAGAAATGTATGATGCAGCAGGTGGTATATATAGTTATTTCAGTATCACAAATAATGATACTGCAACTCGAGCTATTGGTGCAGCTCAGGGGGTCGATACTTTGGTTGATAAGGATGACGTCCCTGTAAAAAGTTTGGGACCTAACAATGGATTTAAAATGGTAAGTGATAAACATACCTTGAATTACAGATTGAAGGATCCCGGTAATAATACTAGCTTGGGTGGTTGGACTAATTATTCAGCTGGGAAAGCTACCGGTACTGGTATATTAGATATATCAAATATAAGTAGTTATTTCAAAGGTGGAGCTGTAGGAACTGGAATGGAGACATCAGTGCTTGATAAAATTATAGCTATCAACGACATTAGTCAGCCAGATACTCCGTTTAAGGGAGATAGTGCTTTTGTAATAAAAGCTAATCCTAAAACGTTAGCCCCAGGAGAAACATTAACGACAGGTTCTTACTTAACTTATAAAGAAACGACACCAAGTATTCCACCTGTTGCAACTGTAACACCATCAACAATTAATGCTTATGCGGATCAAACAGATTCATTTAAAATTGTAGGTAAAGTTTCAGATGAAGATAGTACAAAGGGATACATTCAAATTAAGTATCCAGATGGGTCAATATCATCGCCAGCAGAGAATACTTATGAAACAACAAAAGATGGTGTCGATTATTCTGCAAAGATTGACCCTACAAAATTAAAAGTAGGTGCAAATAAAGTTATAGTAACTGCGATTGATGCTGGAGGTACCGAACAATTAAAACCAGTTACCGTAACTGTCAACTTATTCAAGTTGGGTGCAACTGCTATTCCACAAAAAATTGATGTTGGCGGAACCGTTACAATAGATGAAACAAAATTAATCAAAGATTTAACAATTATGAATACTAATAAACATACATTAGAAATTGATCCTACAAATCCATCAAATAAACCACTTGATAACACAAAAGTTGGTTTCTATATACAAGATATGATTTTGACGGATACGGATGTGACACCTAATGAAACTGCTAAAGTTGCCGTTCCTGTCAATGTAATAGATGGTGATACCGTCGTTGATGGTGATTCTGTAGTTTACGCTAAGGATTTTAGTACGGACAGTAAATCTATCTCGGGATTAACAGAGACTAAATTAAATGAGTTCATATTAACAGAGAGTTCGGCTAAAGGTTGGATACTATCAACTGGTGCTGATTCTAAAGTTACAGTTAAATCAACGACACTTACACCAACTTCTAGTGCTGGTGACTATGAAGCAGTTATTGTAAATGCTCAGGGTGTTGAAAAAACGATTAAGATCACAGTTGCAGGTGGTGGTTTAGCAATTACTGCAGCCTCTGATGAAATGACTTTTGGTTCAAAAGATGGGGTAATGTTGCCTTACAGTGGAGAAAATTTCAATCTTCAACGTACTGCTGAAAATACTGTATCAATTTCTAATCTAGGCAAAACAGCTTGGACATTGAAGGCTAGCGTTTCAAAACCTTTAACAGATGGATCTAACACATTGAAAGGTGTTTTGAAATATATAGATGCAACTGGAACTGCACAAGATTTAGATACTGGTAGTACAGAGGTTGGTTCAGGTCAGACAGAAGAAACTAAAGATGTCACTTGGGCAGCCGATAAAGGTGTTGTTGCTGAACTTAATGGAAGCAACATGTCACTTAAAGCAGGTAAGTATGCAGGGGAAATAACATGGACACTAACGGATGCGCCTTAATCCTAATCCTTGCTTAATTAACGTTAATCATTAGCATTTTGCTAATATTATAAAAACATCAAAATCTGACGAGGGGAGTAGATACGATGATAAAAAGAAAGTTAATTTTGGGAGTTCTTTTAGGTAGTATGGTACCGGCTGGTTTTACCGTAACGCAAGCTTTGGCAAGCGAAACAGTGAATTATCAGTCGCATGCAACTATTGAATTCGTGAAAAATACTGACGGTACACCGCCAGTTGATCCAACAAATCCAACTGATCCGTTAAAACCGGTTAAACCAGTTAATCCTGGAACAGATGGACCATTATCAATTGATTACGTTTCGAACTTACAATTTAGTCAACAACAAATTTCTGGTAAAGACAGTGTTTATTATGCACAACTTGACCAGTTAGTTGATAAAAACGGTAAGGTTGGGGAATATCCAAACTATGTTCAAGTAACGGATAATCGTGGTTCAAACGCAGGCTGGAAACTAACTGTTGCACAGACCAATCCATTTATGAATGGTAAAAATAAATTAGATGGAACGATTATTACGTTAATGAATGGAACAACTAACGGAAGTAGTAATATGAGTCAGCCGACAGCTAGTCAAGCAGCCATCAATCCAGATGGCAAAGCAGTTACTGTGATGACAGCCAAGGTCGACAAAGGTATGGGAACATGGACAGACCGTTTTGGTAAAGATAATACAGCTGCCAAACAAAGTGTGTCATTACTTGTTCCAGCTGAATCAAACAAAGTAGCAGGGGCTTATAAGTCTGAATTAACATGGACTTTGACAGATGCTAACTTATAAAAAAGGTTATATAAAGGGGAAATAAATGATGAAAAATTCAAGTAAATTATTATTAAGTACATTATTAGGCGTAGGTGTGACAGGTGCCATTATGACAACTGCTCATGCATCTGAAACACAAACATATACATCACACGGTAAAATTGAATTGACTAAAAATGATGGTACAACAGATCCTGGTATTACGGATCCAACAGATCCTGGACATACTATTGATCCAACAGATCCTACAAACCCAACAGATCCAGGTACTGGTGGCCCATTATCAATCGATTATGTTTCTAACTTTAACTTTGGTGCTCAAAAGATGTCAGGTAACAACGAAACATATGACTCTCAATTAGTGACAGTTAAAGATGCATCCGGAGCTGATAAAGATCTTGCAAACTTCCTACAAGTTTCAGATAACCGTGGAACAGTAGCAGGTTGGAAACTTACTGTTCAACAAGCAAAAGCATTTACAAGTGAAACAACAAAATCAGAATTAGATGGGACAACAATTACGTTATCTAATCCTGAAGCAACTAATGCTGATAATAACGCATCAAAACCAAAACCAACATTAACAAATAGCGTTGACATTTCAGCTACATCAGGGGACAAAGTTGTTATGCAAGCAAAAGATGGCGCAGGTTCTGGTACATGGTCTGAATCCTTTGGTAACGCAACAACAGATGCTGCTAAAGCCAAAGCTTCTGTTAAATTAGCTATCCCTGGTGATAGTAAAAAAGTTGCAGAAAAATACACATCAGATATTACATGGACACTTACAGACGCTAACTTATAAAATCTAAATTAGTCAATAAAAAATAAAAATGGTTATTAATTAAAAGGGGAAATAAATTATGAAAACAACTAAAATCGTTACAAGCGCAATTATTTTATCAACATTAGGTTTAGCTGCAGCACCTGCAGTACATGCTGCAGATTATACATCAACAGGTAAGGTTGGATTTATGGAAAATACAGATCCAACAACACCCGTTGATCCAACGGATCCAACAGGCCCAGTAGGCCCAACGGATCCAACAGACCCAGATAATCCTCAACCAGGAACACCTGGCCCATTATCAATTGATTACGTTTCTAACTTTGATTTTGGTTCAAAAAATAAGGTTTCTGGAGACGATACAACTTACTACGCTGCACCTGTT
This sequence comes from Dellaglioa sp. CoH-56-MRSF-11, assembly GCF_056782135.1. Next base: position 236,839 of record NZ_JBXAYE010000003.1, read on the forward strand.
AAATTAGCTGATAAAGATGGTAAAGAAGTTACAAGAGCTAACTACCTACAAGTAACAGATAAACGTGGATCAAATAAAGGCTGGAAATTGTCAGTTAAACAAGTAAAACAATTTAACGATAGTAAGACTGATTTAGATGGCGCACAGCTAAGTATGGGAACACAAACTTTAAATTCTAAAAATATTGGCGGAACAACAGATCCAGCTATAGCTAAAGCTACAATTACAACATCAATTGGTGCTGACGTTGCTGTCTTAGATGCTGGTAAGGATCAAGGTATGGGGACTTGGACAGATTCATTTGGTGTCTACGATGCTGATGCTACAAAAGATACAGCAAGTAAAGCTGTCTCATTGAAAGTACCTGGTAATTCAGCTAAAACGGTCGGTTCATCATATACAACAGATTTAACATGGACATTAACAGACGCTGGTTTATAAAATTAAGTCATATCACTTTCTAATAGGCTACAAAAAAATAGGGAATTAAAAAAAGGGGAAATTAAAATGAAAACAACTAAAATCGTAACAAGCGCAATCGTATTAACAACATTAGGTTTAATTGCAGCACCAGCTGTAAATGCAGCAACAGTAGGATCACTTCCAACAAAAGGTAGCGTTGGTTTTACAGATAATACAGATCCAACAGGTCCAGTTGATCCAACAGATCCAACAGATCCAGTTGACCCAACAGACCCTCCAATTAACCCAGGAACAAATGGTCCATTATCATTAGATTATGTTTCAAACTTTGATTTTGGTTCAAAAAATAAAGTTTCTGGTAGTGATACAACTTACTACGCAGCTCCTGTTGAAATAACAGATTCTAAAGGAACAGCAAAAGAAGTAGCTAACTACTTACAAGTAACAGATAACCGTGGATCAAATGCTGGTTGGACAGTTAATGTTAAGCAAGAAGGCGCATTTACTGACGGTACAAAAGAATTAACTGGTGCTCAATTGAGTATGAAAGATCAAACATTTAATTCAACAAATATGGATGCGACAACAACACCATCAATAATTGGTGATAAAGATAATAATAGTGTCGTTGCTCCTACAGTTGGTAGCGATGTTAAGGTTGTTACTGCTACAGACGGTCAAGGAATGGGAACATGGACTGATTCATTTGGTAAAGATGCTAAAGCTAAAGCCGTTTCATTAACAGTACCTGGTAAAACAGCTAAAAATCTTGGAACAATATATACAACAGATTTAACATGGACATTAACAGACGCAAACTTATAAAAATTGGGTTAACAAAAGGGGAAATAAATTATGAAGAAAACAGCAATTGCAACAGCAGCACTTTTAACCGTTACTTTGTTTTCAACAGTAGCACCAGCAGTACATGCTGCTGATGTAACATTACCTTCATCAGGTGATGTCAACTTTGTAGCTGATCCTGCTACTGGAGCTGGAGAAATTAAATTGACAAAGGCACCAAGTGTTGATTTTGGAGATCAAAAAATTAGTGGATCAGATGCAAAATATGATGCAGCTACTATTACAGATTCTATCGTTGTTGATGACAACCGTGGTTCAAATGAAGGTTGGAAATTAACAGTTGCCAACACACAGTTTACCGGCTCAAAAGAATTAGCTGGGGCTAAGTTAACATTGACGCCTGGAACTGTTTCTAATAATAATGGGGCAAGTTATAATGCTACCCAACCAACAGCGGATATGGTTTTAGACGGATCTAGTCAAAGTGTTGCAGTAGTAGATGCAGCTAAAGACATGGGTATGGGTACTAACACGTTACCTGTTACTAAGGCAACCTTAGACGTACCTGGTGCATCAACTAAATTAAAAGAAAAATATACATCAGTAATTACATGGACGTTAAACGACGCACCATTATAGGATGCAGAAAGGGATAGGTTAAAACAATGAGCTTGAAAAAAAACTTACGACTAGTAGTAGCCATTGTCCCCCTCCTTGCAATTTCAATAATGGGAAATTCAGTGGCTGATGCAGCAGTAGCGCCTGATGGAAAAACTGCAACCACAGCGGCTAACTTAACATTACTTGCAAAGTCTGGTCCAGTTGATCCATTAGATCCGACAAAACCAGTACAACCAATTAATCCAGTTACGCCAACTACTGGTGACCTGAGGATAGATTATATTTCTGATTTACATTTTGGTACTCAGAAAATTTCAGGAAATAAAAAATCTTATTATGCTGCTTTTGATAAAGTAGCTGATTTAACAGGACATCGTGATGAAGCTACAGGTGAGTGGGTTATAGATAAGCTCACGGATGCAGATTATAGGGATGTACCTAATTACGTTCAGGTTACAAATAATACGACAGGAAACTGGTCGTTGACGGTTAGTAACACATCATTTAAAAGTGGTGCTAATGAACTTAAGGGTACTGTGCTTACAATAAAAAATGTAGCATCGAAAACAGATAACGGAGATCCTGATGCCGGTTTATTTACCGATAGTATATTATTAAAAGGTGACGGTGCATCATATCAAGTAGTAGATCCAACTGCCAATACTAATCCCACAGGGACCTGGACAATAGCAATGGGTGATGCAACAACAGGTAATAAATCAGCGAGATTGGATGTGCCTGGCCCGGCTGAAAAAGTAGCTGGTGAAACATATACGTCGACATTAAACTGGACATTGACGGCGGCTCCATAAAGTTAATTTGAGAAGAAAGAGGATTTTTACATTGAATAAAAAATTTTTTGGAATCATTATGGCGTTTGTGGCAGGATTAGTTATATTTAGTGGACAAGTTCAAAAAGCGAATGCTGCTGAAATGAACTTTGCTGTTACTGCAAATATTCCAAACAACCAAATTGATAAGCGCCAAACGTATTTTAATTTAAAAATGAAACCGAACCAAAAGCAAGACATTACTGTCACATTAAAAAATTCGACTAACAAAGATGTTACTGTAATGGCTGAAGCAAATACAGCGATTACAAATGATAACGGAGTGGTTGAATACAGTCACGTGAAACCAAAACTTGATAAAACAATGGTAAACCCTCTATCTTCAATCATTAAGTCAGATAAAGAAGTGACAGTACCGGCTAAGAAAAGCATTGAGCATACATTCCATATCACAATGCCCGCTAAGAAATTCAATGGCGAAATTGACGGTGGCTTGTACTTCTATGAAAAAATTAACAAAGATAGTGAAAAAAAATCAAAGAGTAACGTTCAAATTAAAAACCGTTATGCCTTTGTTATTGGGACAACGTTAACTGAAACTGACGATGTTGTTAAGCCTGATATGAAATTACTTAAGATTGAGCCCGGATCAGTTAATTTCCGTAATACATTGAAGGTAAACTTACAAGATCCAACAACAACACCAATCCGTAACCTGAAAGTTGATGGAAAAGTCTATTCAAGAAATGGTGATAAAGCACTACATGCTTCAACCACTTCGAATATGACAATGGCTCCAAATACAAACTTTAATTATGGCATTTTCTGGGATAACCAACCCTTTAAGCCTGGTAAGTACCGTTTAGAAATGACGGCGACTTCTGGGGTACATAAGTGGAAATGGACAGAATATTTCACAATTGATGGCGCAACGGCAGATAAATTGAACGAAAAAGCGGTTGACTTAGAAAAAGATTACACAATGTGGTATATCCTTGCAGGAATCTTCTTGCTATTACTTCTATTGTTGCTCATCTGGTTCTTAGTTCGTCGTCGTAACAAAAAAGATAAAGAAGAAGCTGTCGCAGAAGCAAAACGACAAATTCTAGAAGAATTACAAACTGATAAAAAAGAAGATAAGTAGTCAAAATAGACGAGGTATGGTTATGAGAAAAAAACTAATGAGTGTTTTAATAATTAGTCTTTTGGGGTTATCTTTTAGTTTAGGTGCATTCGGTAATACTGCAGAAGCGGCTAGTTATACTAGTGAGGTTGGAATCGAATTCGTTGGTAAAATGCCAGAGAAAACGAAACCAACCACACCGACAACAAGACCAACAACAACGTCCCCCACGACGCCAACAACTTCACAGGTAACACCGGATGGGAAAACACCTGTCTTAAAAAATGCAGCAAAAGGTCAAACCAGTTTACCTCAGACTAGTGAAATGAAAGAATCAGGACTATCAATGATGGGCCTTGTTCTGTTGCTAGCTATGGGATTAGTTGGCTGGTTTAAAAGAAATTATGCAAAATAATTAAAATTTAATAGTTTAACTAAAAAGAGTTTTTCCTCGTAAAAATACGAGGAAAAACTCTTTTTTTATTGCGATATTTATTAAAGGTTCTATTACAACTGTTGTTGATAAATATATTACAGAGCCCTTAATTTAAGAGGTTGGGTTTTTGCTTAAATATTAAATTAGATTAACGTTATGGTTAAATCACTTTGAAGTAATGTTGAAATTATGATAGCATAAAAATGTTGTTAATGAAAAAATAGATTAAAGTAATAGCATTTAAGGGTAGTTTTATCCCACAGTATATTCACAAAATATTAAAAGGGGATAGTATGGGAAAAATATATATAGAAATATTAGCGACTATCGGGATACAAATAATACCCTTTATATTTATCATAGATGGATATATCCATAGAAATGGTATTGGCTTAAATAATGGTGATGGGTTACTTGTTTTAGGTGTTTTATTATTATTTGGAATGGGTATTATATATACTATTACGTATTTATTAGATGTAATGATTAAAAGGCATAATAAGTACTTAGTACCTAAATTTAAATACTTATTATTAATGTATTGGGTATTTCTAGATGTTATTATAGTAATTTATTTAAGTTTTAGAAATTTCTTTTAGAGTAGGAAAATCAAATTTTTCATCAACATTCGGGAAAAGGTAAATATGTTGAGGTATATAAAATAAAGGAATAGCCATATTATGCTGCGGGTTCATTTAACCCTATTTATATTCATAAAATAACATCATATTAAGGAGCTAAAAATGTTGAAACTTTTAAAAAATTCCAAAGTATTACATTCATTTTTTAATATTATATTTATTATAGAAACTTTTAGTTTATTTCTTGATACTGCATTTTCATTAGGCGGAATGGGAAGTCAACATATAGATCTATTCCTTTCAGTATCAAGTATAATCGTTCTTTTACAATTTTTTATGCTGATTGTCCAATTTAATTATTTCGATAAAATAATAATAGTAATCCTTTCAATGTTTAATATTGTATTAAACGCAATTATGTTGATCATTGAGATTAATAATGATTGTTATCTTCCTACATTAGAATCCTTCCTGGTAGCTATTTTGATTTCACTGTTCTTTATATGTAAATACTATAAATCAGGAGAAACTAAATGATTAGAAAAGTAATCAATTCAAAAATAATAGCAATCAGTTTAAATATAATATTAATGATTCTTGCAATTATAATGATTGTTCATGCTCTTTCAGGTAAATTCTATAGTGAAGATGTATTCATGTTATTAGTAGGGAACATTGAGATAATTATGATTTTATTACAGAATAAATTATGTAAATATCGTGGTATTATAATACTATCAATTTTTAATGTGATTTTAAATGTAACTCTATCAAATTTGGTTTATACAGACCCGTTAGTTTGGGCTTGTTACATTGGGTCAATTATTTCTATCTTCTTTATGATTAAATTCCCAAAAATGACTTCGTATTAAAATGGGTGATTACGGTAAAAAGAGCTAAACAGAAAATCCTATCTCTTAATTGAGGTAGGATTTATTTTTTATGAAACGTAATGGTAACGATTACAATCCAACTATATTAACGATTTTAATTTATTATTGATTGAACTAATTTTTTTCTACTATGTTGCTTATTATATTTTGTAGTGTGGTAAGAACGCCATGGCTATCTTAAGAAACATGATATATAATTAATGTAAGCGAAAACAAAAAACCTTATATCAACATATAAGGTTTTTCAAAAGAAAATATTTTAATTTTAACGATGCGCCATGAGGGAGTCGAACCCTCAGCTCAAGAACCGGAATCTTACGTGCTATCCATTACACCAACGGCGCAGTATAGTTAATAGTTTAGCTGAATTACGTAAAAAAAACAAGTAACGAAAGCGGAGGTTGAGAAATAATGGCTATTGAACAGAAATTTAAGCAACAACAAACGCAAATTCAAAAACTGGCAATGACACCAGAGCTCCAACAATCAATTAAAATGTTGCAATATAATATAGAAGATTTACAAGAATTTGTCACTGAAAAAATGATGGAAAACCCTTTGATTGAAGCTGTTGACGACAATCAGAGAATCCAAGCAGGGGAGTCTCGTTATAAAGTTAATCTAACAACAAATGGTGATACTGATTATATGAATTCAGTCAGTGATGATGAATCACAATCTTTATTGGATTATTTATTGGAACAAATTTATCTAACGATGCGTCAAACACCGCTTAGAAAGGTTGTTCTTTACTTAGTAGATTATATTGAACAGACGGGCTATTTTAATGCTAATTTGGATGATTTAGCAGAAGAATCAGGAATACCACCCATTATGTTATTAGATGCGTTAACCTTGATTCAACGCTTAGATCCGCCCGGTGTTGGTGCACGTAATTTACAAGAAAGTTTAATGTTACAGATTGATTCTGACGATTTAGCGCCTGAATTGGCATATACAGTCATAAAAGATGATTTTGATAACTTTGTCGATCGTAAATGGTCGGACATAGCAAAAAAATATCGTGTTAATCTTTCAGAAATTCAAGAAATATCAGATTTTGTTCGCACATTATCACCTAATCCAGGTGCAGGATTTGGGACAACTAGAATTGGTAAAATCTATCCAGATTTAGTTTTGAAAAAAAGTAATAATGAATTAACATTATTCAAAGTTCGCGGTGCACAGCCTGAAGTTGTTTTTCAACAAAAATATTTTGATGATATGTCAAAAGACCAAGATCCTGAAGTAATCAAATATTTAACTGAAAAGAAACGGGAATATGAATGGCTAGTTCATGGCTTGAAACAACGAGGCGATACCATTTTAAAAGTAGGACAATATATTTTGAAATATCAGGCTGACTTCTTCACTGATAAAACCAAACCAATTAAGCCATTACTTTTACGGGAAGTTGCAGCCGCTTTAGGTGTTCACGAATCAACAATTAGTCGAACCGTTAATGATAAGTACATTGAAACAGAATCTGGTGTTTATGAAATAAAATCATTCTTTGGACAAATCGCAAATAAGAACAAAAAGAATGCTGAAGAGCTATCTTCAAAAACGATTATGACAACTATGCAGACTTTGATTGAATCTGAAGATAAAACGAAACCTTTCTCTGATCAAAAAATAGTTTTACAATTAATGAAACAAAACATCGATATTTCGAGACGAACAGTTGCAAAATATCGTGAAAACCTGAACATTCCATCGTCATCAGCAAGAAAACGCTACAAGGATTAGGAACAATTATGACCTTATCTCATATATCAAACGTCAATTGCTGACATGGCAGATAGTCGTTTGAAGTGCTTGCAAAGTATGAAACAACCTGATATAATTTGTCTTGTAATAAAGGTATGAAGACACTTTGATTAATGCAGAATGTTATCGTGCTTTGTTTTTTTAGAATTAATGGGTCATAATGCGACACTGTGGGACAAATAATGCCCCATAAGAGAGCAGGTGCAGTATGCATCATGAATTAGAGTGGATCGAAGCAATTGCACCAGACATGATTAAAGTTTTAAAACAAAGATATTTTGTTTTAAGACAGATTGAATGGATGATGCCTGTTGGTCGCAGAATGTTGGCAGCAACTTTAAATCTAAGCGAACGCGTTATGAGAACCGAAACAGATTTTCTGCGTAAGCAAGAACTTATCGTCGTTGGTAAGTCAGGAATGACGCTAACGGATAGAGGTATATCAGTACTACATGGCCTTGAAAAAGTGATGGATAATTTAGTTGGTGTTCGACAGGATGAACAAGAGTTGAGTCGAATTTTAGGCATTGAACATTGTTTGATTGTATCAGGCGATTCCGATGAACAACCTAAAGTTTTAGAGTCAATGGGTAAGAGTCTAGCTGCTAAGTTAGCACTCTTATTGCCAGAAGGTAAAAATTTAATTGCGGTAATGGGTGGCACAACGATGGCTCAAGTAGCTGATCAGTTGACAACACGTCTTTCAATTAAGCGCGATTTAACTTTTTTACCAGCCAGAGGTGGTGTTGGTGAATCAGTAGATATACAAGCCAACTCGATTAGTGGTAAGATGGCATTACACACAGGCGGCAAACATAGAGCCTTGTATGTACCTGAACAACTAAGTGAGAAAACGTACGAGCCTCTTCTTGAAGAACCGAGCATTCAAGAAGTTTTGAACTTAATCAAGGAAAGCAATGCTGTAATTCACAGTATTGGAGAAGCAATGCATATGGCTAAGCGTCGTGACATGTCTAGTGGTATAATAGACATGTTGAAAGAGGACAAAGCTGTAGGTGAGGCATTCGGATATTTCTTTGATGCTCAAGGCAAGGTCGTTTATAGGATTCCTCGTATCGGTTTACAAATAGAGGATCTCACGCACATAAAATGTATTTTCGCAGTTGCAGGTGGCCATTCTAAGGCCGAAGCAATTGTGGCATACATGAAACTTGCACCTAAACAGACGTGGTTAATCACGGATGAGGGTGCCGCAAACTCGATTTTAAAAAAGTAGTGTGCAAACACGCTTTTTAAAATAAATAAATCTTCATTTCCTAAAGGAGGAAATTTAAGTATGTCAGTAAAAGTTGGTATTAACGGTTTTGGCCGTATTGGTCGTTTAGCTTTCCGTCGTATTGCTGAAGTTTCAGATAACATCGAAGTTGTAGCAATCAACGATTTAACTTCTCCATCAATGTTGGCTCATTTATTAAAATATGATACAGCCCATGGTAACTTCGACGCAGAAGTTAGCGCAACAGATAATGGTATTGTTGTTAATGGTAAGGAAATTCCTGTATATGCAGAAGCAGATGCATCAAATATTCCTTGGGTTAAAAACAATAATGTTGATATCGTATTAGAATCAACTGGTTTTTACGCATCAGAAGAAAAAGCTTCAGCTCATATTAAAGCTGGCGCAAAACGTGTATTAATCTCAGCTCCTGCTGGTAAAATGCCTACAATCGTTTACGGTGTAAATGATGACATTTTAACTTCAGATACTAAGATTGCTTCTGCTGGTTCATGTACTACTAACTGTTTAGCACCACTTGCTGGCGCTGTTAACGATGCTTTCGGTATCGAAGTTGGTACAATGACAACAGTTCATGCTTACACAGCTACACAAAAATTACAAGATGGTCCTGACCGTGGTGGAAACTTACGTGCTGCACGCGCTGCTGCAGGTAACACAATTCCTCATTCTACTGGTGCTGCTAAAGCTATCGGTATGGTAATCCCTGATCTTGTTGGTAAATTGAATGGCCATGCACAACGTGTCCCAGTTATTACTGGTTCATTGACAGAATTGGTTACAATCTTGAAATCAAAAGATCTTACAGTTGATGAAGTAAATGCTGCTATTAAAGCAAGAACTGAAAACAACGAATCATTTGGTTACAATGCTGACGAAATCGTTTCATCAGATATCATTGGTACAAGTTTTGGTTCAATCTTTGACCCAACACAAACTGAAGTAACTGGTACTGGCGCTAACCAATTGGTTAAAACTGTTGCTTGGTACGATAACGAATCTGGCTTTACAGCACAAATGATTCGTACATTAGAAAAATTTGCTAGCTTAGAAGCATAATCTAGTTAAACTTTTTTAAAACCGCATATAACTATGCTTAGGCGGAGGGACGCAATACTCCCTCTGCCTTTTTATTTAATCAAAATTACACAGGAGGCTATTATAATGGCTAAATTAATCGTTTCAGATTTAGATGTAAATGACAAAAAAGTTTTAATTCGTGTCGATTTTAATGTTCCTATTAAAAACGGTGTGATTGGTAATGATAACCGTATCGTTGCTGCATTACCAACTATCAAATATGTAACTGAAAATGGTGGTAAAGCCATTCTTCTTTCTCATCTTGGTCGTATTAAGACTGAAGAAGACAAAAAAGAATTATCATTACGTCCAGTTGCAGAACGTTTATCTAACTTATTAAACAAACCTGTTACTTTTGTTCCTGCTACACGTGGTCCTCAATTAGAAGACGCAATTGCAGCAATGAAAGACGGCGATGTTTTAGTAATGGAAAACACACGTTTTGAAGATTTAGATGGTAAAAAAGAAAGCAAAAACGATCCTGAATTAGGTAAATACTGGGCTTCACTTGGCGACTTGTTTGTCAATGATGCTTTCGGTACAGCTCATCGTGCACATGCTTCTAACGTTGGAATCTCAAGCAACATGGAACAAGCTGCTGCTGGATTCTTAATGGAAAAAGAAATCAAATTCTTAGGTGAAGCTGTTGACGAACCAAAACGTCCATTTGTTGCTATCTTAGGTGGCGCAAAAGTTTCAGATAAGATTGGTGTTATTTCTCATTTACTTAAAAAAGCTGACAAAGTTATCGTTGGTGGTGGTATGACTTATACTTTCTACGCTGCTAAAGGTATGAAGATTGGTTCATCATTAGTTGAAACAGACAAAATTGATTTAGCTAAACAAATCATTGAAGAAGCTGGCGACAAATTAGTATTACCAGTTGATTCAATCGTTGCTGAAAAATTTGATAACGATGTTGAACACAAAACTGTTGATGGTGACATTCCTGACGGTTACATGGCATTGGATATCGGACCTAAATCTGTTGCAGAATTTAAAGATGTTTTAAAAGATGCTAAAACAGTTGTATGGAACGGACCAATGGGTGTATTCGAAATGAGCAACTATGCTAACGGAACACTTGAAATCGGTAAATTCTTGGGTACTTTATCAGAAGCTACAACAATCGTTGGTGGTGGTGATTCAACTGCTGCTGTTCAACAATTAGGTGTTGCTGATCAATTAACTCATATTTCTACTGGTGGTGGCGCTTCACTTGAATACCTTGAAGGTAAAACTTTACCAGGTATTGCTGCTATTACAACAAAATAATTTTTAATTAAATTGTCGTAAGAAACCGTCTATTAACGAAAGGAAGTTATTATTTTGCGTAAACCAATTATTGCTGGTAACTGGAAAATGAACAAAGGCCCTAAAGAAACTGCTGAATTCGTAGCAGGTCTTAAAGGTAAATTACCAAAGTTTGACGATGTTGAATCTGTTATTGCTGCTCCTGCAGTAGATTTACAAACATTACTTGATGCTGCTAAAGGTACTGACTTAAAAGTTGCTGCTGAAAATGCATACTTTGAAGATGAAGGTGCTTTTACTGGTGAAACTTCACCAAAAGTTCTTTCTGAAATGGGTGTTGACTATGTTGTTATTGGTCATTCAGAACGTCGCGAATACTTCGGCGAAAATGATGACGATATTAACAAAAAAGCACATGCTGTTTTCAATAATGGTATGGTTCCTATTATCTGCTGTGGTGAAACGTTAGAACAACGTCAAGCCGGCGAAGCAGAATCATGGGTTGCTGGACAAGTTTCTGCTGCATTAAGAGGCTTATCTGTTGAACAAGTTAATCTTGCAGTTATTGCATACGAACCAATCTGGGCTATCGGTACTGGTGAAACAGCTACTTCTGACCAAGCACAAGAAATCTGTGCAGTAATTCGTAAAACAGTTGCTGATTTGTATGACCAAACAGTTGCTGATAAAGTTCGTATCCAATACGGTGGTTCAGTTAAACCTGGTAACGTCGTAGAATTAATGGGTAAAGACGATATTGATGGTGGTTTAGTTGGTGGCGCAAGTATGGAAACTGCTTCATACTTAGACCTTGTTAACTTCAAAGCATAATTCGTATTTTAGCTGTTAAAAAGATTGAAAATGAATCAATAAACTATTAAAATAATGGTAAGGGTGTTATTGTATCCCCGCCAAAAAACGTTTTTAAAGGAGAGTACAAATTTATGTCAATGATTACAGATATTTATGCACGCGAAGTTCTAGATTCACGCGGTAACCCAACTGTTGAAGTTGAAGTTTACACAGAAGACGGCGCAATGGGCCGCGGAATTGTTCCTTCAGGTGCTTCAACTGGTGAACATGAAGCCGTTGAATTACGTGATGGCGACAAATCTCGTTACATGGGCTTAGGCGTTACTAAAGCTGTTGACAACGTAAACAACATTATCGTTAAAGAAATTGTTGGATATGATGTTACTGATCAAGTTGGTATTGATAAAGCTATGATCGCATTAGATGGTACACCAAACAAAGGTAAATTGGGCGCTAACGCTATTTTAGGTGTTTCAATTGCTGCTGCTCGTGCTGCTGCTGATGAATTAGAAGTTCCTTTATACAGTTACTTAGGCGGATTTAACGCACATGTCCTTCCAACTCCTATGATGAACGTTATCAATGGTGGATCACATGCTAACAACAGTGTTGATTTCCAAGAATTCATGATCATGCCTGTTGGCGCACCTTCTATCAAAGAAGCTGTACGTATGGGTTCAGAAACATTCCATAACTTACAAAAGATTTTAGCTGAAAAAGGCTACTCTACTGCTGTTGGTGATGAAGGTGGTTTCGCTCCTGATCTTAAGAACAATGAAGAACCATTTGAAATCTTAATCGAAGCAATCGAACGTGCCGGTTACAAACCTGGTAAAGATATTGCTATCGCATTTGATGCTGCTTCATCAGAATTCTACAATGCTGAAACTGGCAAATATAGATTACAATATGAAGGCGAAAATGGCCAAGATTATACTTCTGAAGAAATGGTTGAATTCCTTGAAGCAATCGTTGACAAATACCCAGTTATCTCAATTGAAGATGGCTTGGATGAAAACGATTGGGAAGGCTGGAAGATGATGACAGCTAAATTGGGCAACAAAGTTCAATTAGTTGGGGATGATTTATTTGTTACAAACACTGACTACCTTAAAAAAGGTATCGAAATGGGCGTTTCAAACTCAATCCTTATCAAAGTTAACCAAATCGGTACACTTACAGAAACAATGGAAGCTATCGAAATGGCTAAAGAAGCTGGTTATACAGCTATCGTTTCTCATCGTTCAGGTGAAACTGAAGATACAACTATCGCTGACTTAGTTGTTGCAACTAATGCTGGCCAAATCAAGACTGGTTCATTGAGCCGTGTTGATCGTATCGCTAAGTACAACCAATTAATGAGAATTGAAGATAACTTAGAAGAAACATCAGAATACAAAGGTATCCACTCATTCTACAACTTGAGTTCAGATGCTCGCGATACAATCGTTAACAAATAATTCTTTATGAATTAAGCGTTTCTGATTGAAAGAAGGTCCTACCTAATTTGATTTTAGGTGGGACCTTTTTTGTATTATAATAGGACGCACTATATTGAAAGGTAAAACTTATTGTTGTATAATTTAGATGTTGGAAATTATAGTTAGGAATGTGAGCGTGTATGAAAAAATCAGAGCGTATTACAATACAAGATGATCTAACATCAAAAGTTTATGATCTTATTTTAAACGAAGAAACGACAAATGAGGAACGTCTCTTATTAGTTGATTTTAAAAATAAAGTTGAGCGTGGGCAGTACTTCGAGAAGGCAGTCGCTGATTTAGCGGAGTCGTTGCGCTTATTGGCTGTAAGTAATTTAAAAAATAAAATAAAGTTAAGTGCTGACGTTGGTCGATTTTATATGGAAATTTCGACAACCGGTTTATTTAAAAAAAATTTAGGCTGGGGACTTATAGCTATGAGTATGATTTATCATCCTTAAGTGATCATTAGATTATGCTAGTTTTTAAGAAGAGTTATTCAATAGTTGAATAATTCTTTTTTTGTTACTAATGAGTTCAGCAAATAATTGGATTTTAGCATATACTAATAGAATGAAGAGGTGTGTATGGTTTTATGACAAAACAAGGTATCAAAGAGCGATTGAATTTAACTAATCTCATATTTATTTTAAGAGGGCTATTAATTGGGCTCGTTACAGGTATCGTTGTAAGTCTATTTAGGTTAGCTATTATTTATGTGCTTAAAGTCTTTATCTATTTTTACCAGGCAATTAATCAGAATATGTGGTTACTGTTTCCAATGATTCTTTTGAGTCTAGCTATGGTACTAGGTATTGGAACACTAATGAAGCAAGAGCCAAATATTATGGGATCCGGTATTCCGCAAGTAGAGGGCCAGCTTGCTGGTAATCTTGAAATGCGTTGGTGGTCAGTTTTATGGCGAAAATTTATCGGTGGTGTTTTAGGCATTGGATCAGGGCTATTCCTCGGCCGTGAAGGCCCATCTATTCAACTAGGTGCAGCAGTCGGACAAGGATTCGCAGAGATGACTAAACATACTGAATCGGAACGCCGCATTCTGATTGCAGGTGGTGGCGCTGCAGGTCTATCCGCAGCTTTTAATGCACCAATTGCGAGTACGCTTTTTATATTAGAGGAAGTGTATCATAATTTTTCACCGTTGATTTGGACAACAGCATTAGCTAGTTCAATTTCAGCCAATTATATTTCATTGCATTTTTTCGGTCTAAAACCGGCGCTACAAATGATGGATATTCAGACCTTATCATTGTTACAATACTGGCATTTGATTGCTTTAGGGCTTATTTTGGGCCTCCTAGGCTATCTGTATCAAAACGTATTACTTAAATCGACTGATTTATATAATATTCTACATAAAATTCCGATTTTTTATCGCTCAATTGTCCCTTTTATTTTAGTTATTCCGATTGGATTATACTTACCACAAACTTTAGGTGGCGGTAATGAGATTATTTTAAGTCTAGTTCAAAGTAAATCATTGACCGTTTTATTGGGACTCTTTCTTTTAAGATTTATCTTTTCAATGATATCCTATGGTTCTGGATTACCAGGTGGTATTTTTCTGCCTATTCTAACATTAGGCGCTATTATTGGCGCTGGGTATGCAACTGTTATGATAATGTTAGGGTTGTTACCAGCTAAATATATAACTGATTTTATTATTTTTGGAATGGCCGGGTACTTTGCTGGAATTGGTAAAGCACCTTTTACAGCTATTTTATTAGTTACGGAAATGGTGGGTAGTTTACATCACTTAATGCCACTAGCCATTATTTCATTAGTTTCATTTTTAGTTATTGATATTTTAGGCGGCGCACCTATCTACGATTCTTTACTTAAAAAATTAATTGGTCAAAATGAAATTGATTTGGGCGGTAAAAAGGACCGACTTGAGACGCCTATTTTTGCTGGATCAAATTTAGAAAATAAAAAAGTTTCAGAAGTAGTTTGGCCTGAAAATAGCTTATTAATCACGGTTAGACGTGGTGAAAAGCAATTAATTCCACATGGTGTGACGGTTTTAAAAGCAGGAGATACATTAGTTCTTTTGACTGAGCACCAAAATCGACCTAAACTTAAGACAGAAATGGATACATTATCCGGATTTGAATCACTTTAATAAAATAATAACGGTGGAAAATTAATGCAAACTGTGCTAAATTAGTATAGATATAGATTACGTAATTGGGTTAAGGAGGTAAATGATTTGACTAACATACTAACAATTTTAATTATCATCGTTTCAGTCTTAATGATTATCGCTGTTATGATGCAACCTGCAAAAACAAATAACGCTTCAGGTGCTTTATCTGGTGGCGGTGGTGGTGCTGACGATTTATTTAGCAAACAAAAACCACGTGGATTCGAAGCATTTATGCAAAAAGTAACCTTTGTCTTGGGCGTTTTATTTTTCTGTCTAGCTCTAGGACTTGTCTATTTGGCCTCAAAATAATAATAAAGAAAGCCTCCTGTGCAAACAATTGTTGCAGCAGGAGGCTTTTATTTAGAAATAAAATAAAATTAATAATAAATAAATGTAACGCAAATACGAATATGAAAACGAGGTATACATGGATAAAAAGATGCAAGAACTTATATTAAAAGAACTAAAAATTAAAGAAAATGAATCTTTCAGTGTTGAAGAATTAACAGCTGCCCTTAAATTAGAAGGCCAGGATGCGTTCAAAGAACTTGTTAAAACACTTGCTGAAATGGAACGTAAACGTGAAGTGAAAATTACATCAGAAGGCAAATTTCAAATTGCACTTCAAACACCACAATTAGTGGGTATTTTTCATGCAAATGATCGTGGATTTGGATTCGTTACGATTGATCCAGAACAACCTGATGTTTTCGTTAATCCAACACAAACAATGTCTGCCTTAAATGGTGATAGTGTTGAGATTGAGATTACAAGTGCTGCTAAACCTGGGGATGACCGTGGTCCTGAAGGTAAAGTTAATAAAATTGTTGAACATAATGTAACATCAATTGTTGGTGAATTTGAAGTTGAACCATCTGACCTTGAAAATTCAGGAATAATTGGCCATTTAGTTGTTAAAAACAAGAAATTACAACGTTATAACTTATTGGTAACAGGGGTTGGTTTACATCCAGTTGCCGGAGAAGTTATTACAGCTGATATTACTGCTTACCCAACAAGTGAAAAACCATTAGTTATTGAAACATTGGTTAAAGAAGTTGTGGGTAACAAAGACGATCCAGGTATGGATATTTTACAAGTTGTTTATCAACATGATATTCCTAGTGAATTTCCTGAAGATGTTATGGCTCAAGCTGAAGCAACTCCAGAAGTTGTGCTACCAGAAGAAAAAATTGGCCGTGTTGATTTAACGGACCAAACATTGGTAACAATTGATAGTATTGATTCTAAGGATTTAGATGATGCTGTTACTGCCTGGAAACTTGATAACGGGAACTACCATTTAGGTGTGCATATTGCTGATGTTTCGCATTATGTCCAACCAGGCACACCACTTGATCGTGAAGCATACGAACGTGGAACGAGTGTTTATTTAACTGACCGTGTTATTCCAATGTTGCCTCACAAATTATCAAATGGTATTTGTTCATTGAATCCAAAAGTTGAACGCCTTGCTATGAGTTGTGAAATGGAAATTACACCAGAAGGTTATGTTGTTAACCACAAAATCTTCCAAAGTGTGATTAAAACGACAGAACGTATGACTTACAAAGCCATTAACAAGATTCTTGAATCAGATGATGCAAAGACGAAAGCTAAATATGAAGAATTGGTCCCAATGTTTGAAACAATGGGCGAATTACACAAAATTCTTGAAAAAATGCGTAAAAAACGTGGTGCAATTAGTTTTGATGATAATGAATCTAAGATTATCGTTGATGAAGCGGGTCACCCAATTGATATTCAAATTAGAACTCGTGGAACAAGTGAACGTTTAGTTGAATCATTTATGTTAGCTGCAAATGAAACTGTTGCAGCTCATTACGATAAATTAAAAGTACCTTTTGTTTACCGTGTGCATGAAACACCTAAGAATGAAAAAGTAATGCGTTTCTTCGAAACTTTAACCAGTTTTGGTATCGTTGTTAAAGGTGATAGTAAGAATGTAACACCTAAAATGTTACAAGGTGTTTTAAAAGAAGTAGCTGGTAAACCTGAAGAATCAATGGTTTCTGTTATGTTACTTAGAAGTATGCAACAAGCTAAATATACTGATGAATCATTAGGTCACTTTGGTTTAGCTGCTACTGATTATACGCATTTTACGTCACCAATTAGACGTTACCCTGATTTGATGGTTCATCGTTTAATTCGTTTCTACGAAGAAAATGGTATTGGGGACACTCAAAAAGAAAAATATGCTGAACAATTACCTGAACTTACAACACATACATCACAAATGGAACGTCGCGCAATTGATGCCGAACGTGATACTGACGCAATGAAAAAAGCTGAATACATGGCTGATCATGTTGGTGAAACCTTTGAAGGTGTTGTTAGCTCAGTTATGAAGTTTGGTGTCTTCGTTTCATTACCAAATACTGTTGAAGGTCTTGTTCATATTAGTAATATGAAGGATGACTATTATGAATATTTAGATATGCATATGGCATTAGTAGGTAAGAGAACCAAGAGAACTTTCAGAATTGGTCAACCAATCGAAGTAAAAGTTGCTAAAGTTGATATTGAGCAAAGTGCGATTGATTTTGAAATTGTTAATCCACAAAACACACCAACTTCTGATTTACGAGGTAAAGGTGGAAACTTCAAACGTCCAGGTAATGGTCGTCCAGGAGACAAGAAACCTTATAACCGTAATGGTAAACCAGCTGCTGGAAATAGTAATGGAAAGAAACCATTCTACAAATCAGCTAATAAAAACACAGCACCAAGAAAAAATAATACACGTCAAAAATAATATCGGGGGGATTAAGATTGCGAAAAGAAAAGTCATCTTTTGATAAACCCTTAGCCCAGAATAAAAAAGCAAGACACAGTTATAACATTGAAGATACGGTTGAGGCTGGTGTCGTTTTAACAGGTACTGAGATTAAATCCGTTCGAAATAGTCGTATTAATCTAAAAGATGGATTTGCGCAAATTAGAAATGGTGAAGCTTGGCTGATGAATGTTCATATTTCAACGTATGATCAAGGAAATCAATTCAATCATGATCCACTTCGAAATCGTAAATTATTATTGCATAGAAAACAAATAGCTCAATTTGATGAAGCAACTAAAAATAAGGGTGTTACAATTGTCCCTTTGAAAGTGTACATTAAAAACGGCTTTGCAAAAGTACTAATCGGTGTTGCAAAAGGGAAGAATGATTACGATAAACGTGAAACAATTAAACGTCGAGATCAGGAACGCCAAATTCAACGCGTACTTAAAAATTACTAATAAAAAAGGAAGCAACCAATTTTGAAATTGGTTGCTTCCTTTTTAGTTATTAAGCTTGTTTGTAAAGACCAGCAATTTGATCTTGAACATCTTTATTTTCTAAGAATTCATCATAAGTAGTATCTGCTCGATCAACAAGACCGTTTGGTGTTACTTCGATGATACGGTTAGCGATTGTTTGAATGAACTCACGATCATGAGAGCCGAATAATAGAGCACTCTTATAATTTGAAAGACCTTCATTCAATGAAGTAATTGATTCCAAATCTAAATGGTTAGTAGGATCATCAAGTAAAAGAACGTTGTTTCTTGTTAACATCATTTTTGATAACATACAACGAACTTTTTCTCCACCGGATAAGACGCCAACTTCTTTATCGACTTCTTCACCAGAAAATAACATACGACCTAAGAATCCACGCAAGAAAGTGTTATCACTTTCTGCTTTAGAAGCAAATTGACGTAACCAATCGATAATTGTTAAATGTTCATCAGCGAATTGGTCGTTATTATCTTTAGCAAGGTAAGCTTGTGATGTTGTTACACCCCATTGAACTGTACCTGTATCTGGTTCTAATTCACCAGAAAGAATTCTAATTAATGTTGTAACAGCAATATCAGTTTCACTTGTAAAGGCTGTTTTATCATCTTTGCCTAAACTAAATGAGATATTATCTAAAACTTTTACGCCATCAATTGTTTTTGAAACGCCACTAACTGATAATAAATCATTACCAATTTCACGGTCGATTTCAAAGTTAATGAATGGGTAGCGACGTGATGAAGGTTGAATATCATCAAGTGTGATTTTTTCAAGCATTTTCTTACGAGAAGTTGCTTGTTTAGATTTAGAAGCGTTAGCACTGAATCGTGCAACGAAATCTTGTAATTCTTTGATTTTAGCTTCTTTTTTATCGTTAGAATCATTTGCAAGTTTTGAAGCTAAGGCACTTGATTCCATCCAGAAGTCGTAATTACCAACGAATAATTTGATTTTACCAAAATCAACATCACACATGTGGGTGCAGACATTATTTAAGAAATGTCTATCATGAGAAACAACAATAACGGTATTTGAGAAGTTAATTAAGAAATCTTCTAACCAGTTAATTGATTTGATGTCTAACCCATTAGTAGGTTCATCAAGTAAGAGAACATCAGGATTACCAAAAAGTGCTTGTGCAAGCAAAATCTTAACTTTTTGACTTTCTGTTAGTTCGCTCATCTTTTTATTTTGCATATCTTCAGCGAAGCCTAAGCCTTGTAAAAGAGTTGAAGCTTCTGATTCAGCTTCCCAACCATTCATTTCAGCAAAGTCAGATTCTAGTTCAGCAACTTTGATACCATCTTCATCAGAAAAATCAGCTTTTGCATAAATAGCATCTTTTGCTTCCATAACAGCATAGAGTTCTTTGTAACCCATAATGACTGTTTCAAGAACAGTATATTCTTCGAAGCCATAATGATTTTGTTGTAGCATTGTCATACGTTCATTTGGATCTAATGAAATTTTACCTGTACTTGGTGTTATTTCACCAGATAAAATCTTTAAAAATGTTGATTTACCAGCGCCATTAGCACCGATTAGTCCGTAACAATTACCAGGCGTGAATTTTAAATTAACGTCATCGTATAACTTACGGTCTGAAAAACTTAAACTTACATTACTTACAGTTATCATTTAATACCCTCACTATTCGTTTGTATAATCTACATATCATAGCATATTTCAGGCTCAAAATGAAACGGTTTTGAAAATGAACTCAAATAAAATGATTATTTCTGAAAATGAGGGTACGTTAGTCATAGAGTTGTAATATGAGTGATGTTTTGTAATATGCCTGACACATGTCTGACTTGTCGGTTCGATATACTCTAGAAATGGGTAATAAAGTTATTTACAAAAAGGAGTATTATTTTGAAAATTAGAAATATTATTGGTTTTACGGCAGTTATACTTTGCTTATTAGGTGGTTCGGTTTCTGTTAGTGCAACATCTATCAGTGATTTAAAAAAACAAGAATCAGCTGCACAAGAGAAAGTAACAACTGCTAATTCAAAAATTTCAAAGTCATTAACGAGTATTAATGATGAGTATGCAAAAATTGATAAATTAAATCAAGAAATTTCTGATAAAGAAAAGAAAATTGGTTCACAAGATAAATCAATTGGTAATGAACAAAAACAATTAGATACACGTATTGAAAATGCTAAAGATAGATTAAGAAGTCTACAAGTTAATGATTCAAGTAGTAAAATGGTAACGGCTATTCTTGAAGCAAAGAATGCTGGTGATTTTATTAGCCGTGTTTACGCAGTTTCTGTTTTACAATCTGCTGATAACAAAACGATGAAAGATGTTGCGTCTAATATCAAAACCATGGAAGATGCTAAAGCGCATTTGGAATCTGAACAAAAATCATTGAAATTAAAACAATCTGAAACAAAACAAGAAACAAAAGAAATGAATAAACAATTAGCAGCGTTAAAAGATACTTTAGGTGACGCAAAGAAAGATTTAGCCAAAGTAACAAAGGCTAAAGATGCTGAGTTATCAAAAAAAGCAAGAGAAGCAAAGGCTAAAGCTGATGCTAAGGCAGCAGCAGCTGCTAAAAAAGAAGCAGCTAAAAAGGCTGAAAGTGATGATTCATCAGATAAAAAAGGAAGTACTGACCAAAAAGCAAGCAACGATACTTCTGGCAAATCAACTAAGAAAACGTTACAAATGGTCGCAACGGCTTATTCAACAAATGCACCAGGGATGGGAACTCATGGATCATATGGGTTAAGTTTGTTAACTAATCCACAACAAATTGCTGTGGATCCTTCAGTTATTCCGCTAGGAACTGTTGTCTGGGTATCTGGTTATGGTGTTGCGATTGCTGGCGATACAGGTTCAGCAATTAAAGGAAACCGAATTGATGTGCATTTTATCTCAAATGCAAGATGTTACACATGGGGTAAAAAGACAGTTACTGTAAAAGTTTTAGAATAAAGATATGAAAAAAGGTCTGCTAAATTTATTTTTAGCAGACCTTTTTATTTATTTAAATATCTTTTTGCATATGATGATAGTCATGACCACTAATAATCATGTTACCAACAGTTTTAAAGCCCATTTTTGTGTATAACTTTTCTGCTTTAGGATTTGCAAAGTCGACGTTTAAGCCAATCTTTGTTTTTCCAGCTGCACGGGCAATCTCGGGAAGAGACTCTAGAAGTTTTGTGCCGATGCCTTGTCCTTGGAAATCTGGTGAAACAGCAAGGGTATCAAGGTACCATTCATTTGGATAAACTTCTGAGTCTGGAAAGAGTTCAGTTGTTTCAGGTAAACCAATTTGTGGGAAAAATTGATTCATAGCAAGATCAAGATGGTCTTCATCTTCATCCGGATAACCAAATGCTATCCCAGCAACCTTACCATCAATATCGGCAATTTGAACACGACCGTAGCTGTAACGGTAGTCTTCTGTTTCAAATGCAAGCTCTAGCACTTTGAATAGGTCGGGTAATGGAATTTCTTGAAGAATAGGAATTTCCATATCTTCTAAAATAATATTCACTAAAGGAACGACCTCGTGTGCATCTTTTTTTGTTGCTCTTCTAATAATCATATAAACCATCCTTTCCTGAATATCTCTAGTGTATAGGGTACTTAAATAATTGTCAAAACAACTAAATTGCTTGCTAAGTGTAGATATGTTATATTATGTTACATCAAAATGTTTTGGGGAGGATATTATGAAAAAATGGCAGTCAATGATCATGTCAATCATGGTCGCATGTGTATTTTTATTATTTTTACATAGTAATCAAGTAAATGCAGCAGAAAAGACGTATACAATCGGGACTGATGTAACTTATGCACCATTTGAATATCAAGCAGAAGATGGTAAATCATATGTTGGTATTGATATGGATATAATGCGAGCCATTGCTAAAGAGGAAGGATTTAAAGTTGATATTAAAGCCTTAGGGTTTAATGCAGCGGTTCAAGCATTAGATGCTAACCAAATTGATGGGGTTATGGCTGGTATGATGATAACTCCAGAACGTCGTGTTAAATTTGATTTCTCAGATAGTTATTATGAAGCTGGGGTAGCTATGGCTGTTGGTAAAAACAGTTCAATTAAATCTTTGGATGATTTAAGAGGGAAAAAGGTAGCGATTAAAGTTGGTACAGCTGCCGGAGAATTCGTAAACTCAATTAAAAAACAATATAATATTACAACAACAACTTTTGATGATTCAAGTAACATGTATGACGATGTTGTGACAGGAAATTCCGATGCGACTTTTGATGATAAACCAGTTTTAGCATATGGTGTTAAGAATGGTATTGAAATGAAAGTAGTTGGTAAAACATATGAAAAAGGTGAATATGGATTCGCCGTTAAAAAAGGGCAAAATAAAGAATTAATAACAAAATTTAATGCCGGGCTAAAGAAACTTAAAGCTAACGGTGAATATAAAAAGATTGTTGATAAGTACACTGGAACGAACGCAAAAAATGCTAACTCTAAAAATTCTCGAACAATTTTAGGTTTATTGAAAACAAATAGTGGCTCATTATTAGAAGGATTTAAACAAACAATGTTATTAACAATTGTGGCTATTGTTTGTGCAACAGTTTTAGGGATTATTTTAGGTATGATGGGTGTTGCGCCAAATAAATGGCTTAATGGGCTTTCAAGTACATTAATTTACATTTTCCGTGGCCTACCGCTAATTGTATTGGCCTTCTTTATCTACATTGGTATTCCTAATTTAACCGGGAGCAAGATTCCAGCATTTGTGGCAGGTATTATAACCTTAACGTTAAATGAAGGTGCGTATACAGCGGCCTTTGTTAAAGGTGGGATTAAGGCTGTTGATAATGGCCAAATGGAAGCTGCTCGTAGTCTAGGATTACCTTATGGAAAAGCAATGATGAAAGTCATTATGCCACAAGGAATTAAGATTATGATTCCATCATTTATTAATCAATTTATTATTACGTTGAAAGATACGTCAATTTTATCTGTTATCGGTATTTTAGAATTAACGCAAACAGGTAAGATTATAATCGCAAGAAACCTTGAAGGATTCAAGATGTGGTTGATTATCGCGGTGATTTATCTCGTTATCATAACGTTATTAACGTGGTTATCTAATTTAGTCGAAAGGAAGATTAAATAATGGCAGCTAAAATTCAAGTTAAAAATTTGAAAAAAAACTATGGTTCAAATGAAGTTTTGAAGGGGTTAGATATTTCAGTTGCAGAAAAAGAAGTTGTCTGCATGATTGGACCTTCCGGTTCTGGGAAAAGTACCTTTTTACGTTGTTTAAATAAATTAGAAGATTTAACTTCCGGTTCAATTATTATTGAGGGGCATGATATAAGTGATCCAAAAACTGATTTAAATGTTGTTCGTCAAAATATTGGCATGGTATTTCAACATTTTAATTTGTTTCCACATTTAACCGTTCTTGAAAATATTATTTTAGCGCCTGTTGAATTAAAAAAAGAAACAAAAGAAGAAGCAACTAAGGAAGCAAAACGTCTTTTATCCCAAGTTGGTTTGAGTGATAAAGCAGATGCTGCACCTGCTTCGTTATCTGGTGGTCAAAAACAACGTGTCGCAATCGCACGCGCACTTGCAATGAAACCAGATATTATGTTATTTGATGAACCAACGTCTGCACTTGATCCAGAAATGGTTGGGGATGTTTTAGATGTTATGAAACAACTTGCGAGGGATGGTATGACAATGGTTGTTGTCACACATGAAATGGGTTTTGCTAAAGAAGTGGCTGATCGTGTGGTCTTTATGGCTGATGGTTACATTTTAGAAAGTAGTACACCAGATGAAATATTTAGTAATCCGCAAAATGATAGAACAAAAGATTTCTTAAACAAAGTTTTAAATGCATAAAAAGTGCAAACTAATTAAATCTTTCGGCCTTTCATTAATTTTTGGTGGGGCAAGCATTGTAAAAGGTCCTAATCACTTCGCGTGGTGGTTAGGATTTTTTATGTATAGTTACTAAAAATTAGGATGTTTACGATGATTTGAATTGAAAAAAGCTTTTTAGCAAAGGAGAAAAGTAAAATTATGAAAGCAATTGTTGTTAATGAAGCAGGAGGAACAGATAAGCTTATTTACCAAGAGGTAAATTTACCTAAAATAAAAGCTAACTGGTCCTTAATTAAAATAAAAGGGTTTGGTATCAATAGATCGGAGATTTTTACGAGAGAGGGAAAATCGCCAACTGTTTTGTTTCCTAGGGTTTTAGGCATTGAATGTGTGGGTGTTGTTGAAGAAACGAGCGATCCTGAAAGATTACCTATAGGGAAAAAAGTTATTTCCATTATGGGAGAAATGGGACGCGCATTTGATGGCAGCTATGCTGAATATGTAGCATTACCAAATAACCAAATATATCCAATAACAACAAATATATCTTGGAAAGAACTTGCGACTATTCCTGAAACGTACTATACAGCATTTGGTTCAATGAAAAACTTAAAAATTACAAAAAAAGATAAAATTTTAGTTAGAGGCGCCACAAGTGGAGTAGGTATTTCATTTCTTAAATTGTTGAAGGCCAGATATCCTGATATTGTAATTGATGGTACTAGTCGGAGCCAAGCAAAAAATGAGCAATTATTGTCCGCTGGTTTTAATGATGTAATAATAGATAAGACTGGTGTATTAGAGACTGAAAAGAAGTATGACAAAATTTTAGAATTAATTGGCCCTGCCACTATAAAAGATAGTTTTCAACATTTAAACGAAGGAGGCATTTTATGTAGTACGGGACAATTAGGAGGTAAATGGTTTTTAGAAGAATTTGATCCGATTATAGATATCGAGAAAAATAGTTACCTCACTAGTTTTTACTCTGACAATGTCAGTCAGGATAAATTGAATGATCTGTTGGACTACATTTCAAAATATGATGTTGATGTGAAACCAGAAAAAAACTTCAAACTAAGTGAAGTTCCTTTAGCGCATGCTTACTTACAAAATCAGGATAGTTTTGGGAAAGTAATCGTGTTACTAACAACTGAATAAAGATAAGTACCAAATTGGTTAGCGACGTATTATGGGTTTCATAATTGATAGTTGGAGAGTAACAGGGCTGATTGATTACGTAACAAAAGTCTTATGGCTTTTGTTTTTTTCGTTGTAAAAAAACTGTTATTGGTAATAGTTTTTAAACTACTATCAACAACAGTTTTTATAGACTTATTTTTTCTAATTAATTACACTTTTTAGTCTCAATCGATTTATTTTTCAGCTAACTGTTCAAGAATAGCTAAGCCAACACCATCTTCAGAATTTGTTTTTGCTGAATGATTGGCAATACGTTTTACCTCGTCGTGGCCATTTTCCATGGCGTAACTGACGCCTGCAACTTTTAACATAGAAACATCATTTAAGTTATCTCCAATTGCCATGACATCTGACATTGGGATATTAAGTTCTTTAGCGAAAGCTTGGAGTGCAATCCCTTTTTGGGCATTTACGTTGTTAATTTCAAGGTTAGTAGGTGCAGAAGAGGTAACAACAAGTGAGTCTTCTTCTTCAATTTTTGCTTTTAAAGGGAGTAATTCTTCTTGACCATCCATACTGAAAACAATTAATTTAAAAATATCAATTTTTGAATCATCGATGACTGTTTGGTAATCATCAACGTAATTGATATTCATTAATTCAAGACGAGCTGCAGCTAATGAAACAGCCATTTTAAATGGTGTATCTGGATTTGTATCAGAGATTAGACGCGCTACATTTTGAATACGGTTTGCACGATTATCAGAATAAACACCGTTTGAGGTTGTCATTTCAAAGTAAAAATTTTCTTTTTTGAATGTTTGAACTAAAGTTTGAACGACTTTTTTTGAAATAGGTGTTGTACTAAGTGTTTTACCATTTCCATCTAAAACTTCTGCGCCGTTAAATGTAATCATTGGACTATTGAACCCGGCTGCTGTAATTAAAGGTTTAACTTCAGTATAGCCACGGCCAGTAGAAACGATAAAGTGGACTCCTAATGCTTGTGCTTGTTTAATCGCATCGGCGTTTTTTTCTGAAATCACCATTTGATCATTTAGTAAAGTACCATCCATATCTGATGCAATAATTTTTATCATAAATTCAACACTCCTCTAATCTTATTTACTGGTTTCATTTTAACATGAAACCGCTCGATATTTTAATCAAATCATTTATTTTTGTATTCACTAATATGGTAAACTTAATCTGTGAGGTGTTAGACAATGAATATTAATGTCGATAATGATTGGCAACCCATTTTGACCGAAGAGCTTGCAAAATCTAAATATGCTGATTTAGAAACGTTTATTGATAATGAATATCAAAATGAGACGATTTATCCGGAAAAAAATCGCATTTTTGAAAGCTTTGAACTGACCCCATTTTCTGACGTTAGAGTTTGTTTATTGGGACAGGATCCTTATCATGAAAAGCATCAAGCTCATGGGTTGAGTTTTTCTGTTTTACCAGGAGAAAAAATTCCACCTTCTTTACGGAATATGTATAAAGAATTGGAAACAGATTTAGGAATTCCACCAGCTAATCATGGCTATTTGAAGAGTTGGGCGGAGCAAGGTGTTTTGATGTTAAATTCAGTCTTAACTGTAAGAGATGGCGCCGCTAATTCTCATCGTAATCATGGATGGGAATTATTAACAGATGGTGTGATTGAACGATTATCCGAATCTTCACAGACAATTATTTTTGTTTTATGGGGGAAGACAGCCCAAGATAAGATTAAATTAATTGATACAGATCACAATATTGTGATAACATCACCTCATCCAAGTCCGTTATCTGCTTACCGCGGTTTTTTTGGATCGAAACCATTTTCACAAATAAATCAAAATTTAATAAGTCAGGGATTGCCACCGATTAACTGGCAATTACCCAGTAACACTTAATTAGGAGGAAATGATATGTCATTATTTGAAAGTTTGAAAAGCAAAATTGAAAGTAAAAAAATTAAAATAGTTTTTCCTGAAGGGGAAGAAGAACGTATTCTAAGAGCAGCCGTTAAATTAGCAGAAGATAATTTGGCAGAACCTATTTTATTGGGGGATGTTGCAAAAATGAAAGAGTTAGCCACAAAGCTCGATTTAACTCTTGATGGTATCGGTGTAGAATTACTTGATCCTAAACAATATTCTGAAACAGATTTTAATGAGATGAAAACGGCCTTTGTTGAACGACGTAAGGGTAAAAATACACCTGAACAAGCTGAAGAAATGTTACGCGATGTTAATTATTTCGGTACAATGCTCGTTTACATGGGATTAGCTGAAGGGATGGTTTCTGGAGCTGTTCACGCTACTGGAGATACCGTTCGACCTGCATTACAAATTATTAAAACGAAACCAGGCGTGAGTCGGACAAGTGGTGCCTTTATTATGACCAGAAATAATGATACAGAAAAGTATTTATTTTCTGATGCTGCGATCAGTATTAATCCAACTGCTCAAGAATTAGCAGAAATGGCAATTGCAAGCATTCAGACGGCTCGTCTCTTTGATATTGATCCCAAAGTAGCAATGCTTAGTTTTTCAACTAAAGGTTCAGCTAAAGCACCAGAGGTATCAAAGGTAGCAGAAGCAACTGAAATTGCACAAAAACTAGCACCAAATGAAGCGATTGACGGCGAATTACAATTTGATGCTGCTTTTGTACCGAGTGTTGGTGAACAAAAAGCACCTGGATCAAAGGTTGCAGGACAAGCAAATGTTTTCATTTTCCCTGAATTACAATCTGGAAATATTGGCTACAAAATTGCACAACGTTTAGGTGGATTTGAAGCTATCGGACCTATCCTACAAGGATTAAACCAACCGGTTTCAGATTTATCTCGTGGTGCTAACGTAGAAGAAATTTACAAGGTTGGTATTATTACAGCTGCGCAAAGTTTAGAATGAAATGGTGAAATAATTAATGAATATTGAAGTCAGTTCTGTAGAAGAAACACAAGAAATTGCCGAAAAAATTGGACAGCTTGTTGAACCTAATATGATTTTGTTATTGGATGGTGATTTAGGCGCAGGAAAGACAACTTTTGCTAAAGGCTTAGCCGTTGGGTTAGGGATCAAGCGGAACGTTAAAAGTCCAACATTTCCAATTGTGAGAGAATATCGTGAGGGCCGTTTGCCGTTATTTCATATGGATGTTTACCGACTTGAAGGGATGGGCGGCGCAGATTTAGGGTTAGATGAATATTTTAATTCTGATGGTGTGAGTGTTGTTGAATGGTCTGAATTTATTCAGGATGAATTACCAAATGATTGGTTAAAAATTACATTATTGAAAGATGATCATGATGATAATTTACGTACTATCGAATTAGAAAGTAATGGATTACAATATGATAATATGTTGGCCCATTTCAACTAAAAAAACAAGTTAGCTGATAGCCTCTAAATGGGGGTATCAGCTAACTTGTTTTTATTTAACCAATTTTTCGATTTCTGGTTTCATCTTTAAAGGATTAGTCTTAGGTGCATAACGTTTAACAACTTGTCCATCACGATTAACTAAAAATTTAGTGAAGTTCCATTTAATTGAGCTACCCAACACGCCTTGCGTTTCATCAGTCAGGTATTTAAATAGTGGTAACGCATCTTCTCCATTTACATTTTGAATGGTATGCATTGGAAAACTAACGCCATATGTCATACGACAGGTAGCTGCTGCTTGCGCATCATTATCGACTTCTTGATGGAATTGATTCGATGGAAACCCAAGTACCACTAATCCTTGGTCTTGATAATCCTCATATAATTCTTCTAATTGTTTAAATTGTGGCGCAAAACCACATTTAGTGGCTGTATTAACAATTAATAAAGGGTGATCCTTGTACTTTTCTAATGAATAAGTTTCACCATTTTCTAGTGTAACCTGATAATCATAAATTGACATTGTAATTTCCCCCAATTTGGTTTGATTACGGTCATCATATAACAGTTTAAACAGTAGCCCTATTAATGTGCTTAAATTTGATTATGCTGGCTTCACAAATGGTTTTAAAATTTCTTGTCCAAATTCGTGTTCTTGATAGAGTAAGATATTGGCACAAGCAACGGAATCATCTAAGGCATTGTGATGATTTGTTAACGTGATTCCCAATTCATCACAAACCGTATTTAATTTATGATTTGGAAATTCTGGGAATAATTTACGACTTGTTCTAACCGTATCTAACAATAAAAATTGGGGTGTCTCTAATCCATAATAACCCAATGTATTATGCAAAATACTGTTATCAAAGGGGGCATTATGTGCCACGATTAAACTATTGTTCTGGAAAAGTGGCGAAATATGTGACCATAGTTCTGGAAACTTTGGTGCAAATTCAACGTCTTCTTCGTGAATACCATGAATTTGAACATTACGCCAATTAAAAGGTGTTTCCGGTTTAATAAGTGAATAAAATTCATCAACGATTTGATTATTTCGAACAACTGTTAAAGCAATTGAACAGGCGCTATGACGCTGATTATTAGCAGTTTCAAAATCCATTGTAACAAAATTCATAATTAACTCCTTTTTAATTCGATATGACTGATAAGGTTATTAAAATACTCGGTCTAATAATGTTAATAAAGTATAACAGTTAGGTTATACAATTAAAAGTCGCTTGTTTGTGCGTTAAAATAGAAAAATAAACATTGAACGTGTTAAACTAGAAGGAATTGCTAAATGTTGAAAGGAATCGAATAAATAATGATAATTGACACTTTTGTAGAACTATTTCCATCTATTAAAATTTTAAAAAATGAACCACTTGCTAAATATACAAATACTGAAACGGGAGGGATGGCTGATCTTTTAGCTTTTCCTGATGCAGTGTCAGATGTTAAAATTTTGGTGAATACAGCCAATGAAAATGGTATTCCTTTAACTGTTTTAGGAAATTCGAGTAATCTAGTTGTGAAAGATGGCGGTATTCGTGGACTTGTAATCATTTTAACGGATATGGATAAAATTGCTGTATCTGGGACGAAAATTATAGCGCAAGCTGGTGCCTCACTTATTGAGACAACAGAAGAAGCTTACCAAGCTGGCTTGACTAATTTTGAATTTGCTGCTGGGATTCCTGGGAGTGTTGGTGGTGCCGTATTTATGAATGCTGGTGCATATGATGGTGATATCAGCCAGGTATTGAGTGAAGTTAGTGTTATTACACGTACTGGTTATGTGAAAACACTAGTTAACGAAGAAATGAACTTTGACTATCGTCATAGTCAAATTCAAGATGATAATGACATCATATTAGAAGCAACCTTTGTATTAAAAGAAGGTAATAAATATGATATCCGTGAAAAAATGGATGAGTTTAACTTTTTACGTGCATCTAAACAACCTTTAGAGTACCCATCATGTGGAAGTGTTTTTAAGCGACCTGATGGACACTATACTGGTGTACTAGTTCACGAAGCTGGGTTACAAGGCTACCAAATTGGTGGCGCACAAGTATCAAAGAAACATGCCGGGTTTATTGTTAATGTAGACGGCGCTACTGCAACAGATTATATGGATGTTATTAAGCATGTTCAAAACGTTGTGTGGGAAAAATTTAAGGTTAGATTAGAAACGGAAGTTAGAATTATCGGAGAAGACTAAAGTAGAAAGGAAGATGGTAAATGCCGCTACTTGAATCGGTTATTGTTTTAGCTGCACTTGTTTTACTATCAAATGTTATCAGTCATTATCTGGTTTCAATACCCGTTGGATTGATCCAGATAGCATTAGGCTTTGTCGTTGCCTTAATTTTTAAAGTCTCAATTGAGTTAGAAACAGATTGGTTCTTATTACTCTTTATTGCGCCACTATTATTTAATGATGGTCGAAAATTTCCAAAACGTGAATTGTGGAAATTAAGAGGTTCCATTTTTGCGAATGCCATATTATTGGTTTTCTTAACAACTGTGGTAGTTGGATTTTTCATTCATCTTTTGATTCCAAAAATGCCATTAGCAGTTGGATTCGCACTGGCAGCTATTTTGTCACCAACGGATCCAGTTGCTGTGCAATCGATTGCTGAAAAAGCAAAATTACCAAGTAATATTTTAAATTTGGTTAGTGGTGAAAGTTTAATTAATGACGCAAGTGGATTAATTGCCTTTAAATACGCGATTGCTGCTGCGGTTACTGGCTATTTTTCATTTGGACAGGCGCTTGGTGATTTTACGTATATTGCGATTGTTGGTTTTATCTCGGGAGCAGTGTTAATGTTGCTGATTTCAACAATACGAGATTTTTTAATGAGGCAAGGGATTAATGATGTTGTTTTTAATACGATATTACAAATTTTAACACCTTTCATCATTTTTCTTTTTACGGAAGAATTTTTGCATGCATCAGGTGTTATTTCGGTAGTTGTCGCTGGCGTTATCTCTAGTATGCGTAAGAATACTTTCGCGACGTACTTACCTGAAATTAAGTTAGTAACTGAAAAAACCTGGGAAATTGTGGTTTATCTCCTGAATGGATTTGTGTTTATTATTCTTGGAATTGAATTACCAATTGCGATGTCAAAGACATTAGAAGATAACAATAGTAGTACTCTTTCGGCTATTATTGATGTTTTTGTCGTCTGGCTCTTTTTAGTCGTGATTCGTGTTGTTTGGACGTATATTAATATGTTATTAATTTCTAAGAAAAATAAATCAAAAAATAAGGCAAAGCCAAGTTGGCGTATTGCGTTAATATCAGGATTTTCAGGTGTTCGTGGTGCAATTACAATGGCTGGTGTGTTAACAGTCCCAACGATAATAAAAACAGGTGCTGCTTTTCCAGAGCGTTCATTAATGTTATTTATTGCTGGTGGCGTGATTATTTTAAGTTTAGTAGCCGCAATTTTGATATTACCTCTTTTAACTAAAGAAAAAGGAATAATGAAAACCAGTAATGAGGTTCCTGATGCTACTTTAGTTGAAGATGAGGATGCTATCATAACTAGTGATAGCGGAGATACGCAGTTCAATGAAAAGCAAGCTCGTATTTATATTATGCGAGTTGCTATTAGTCGCTTGGAATCTGAACGACGAGAATCTAATCAAAAAGTTGCCTATGAATTAATTTTAGAATATCAATTTATGATTCGTCGACTTGAGTTTTCTGATCAGGATGATGAACGATTACGCCAAATTGTTGAGGAAGAAGCAGACATTAGGCGAATTGCTTTAGATGGAGAACTCGAAGCGTTAGATAAAATGAGATTAAAGCAGGCTATTAGTAATAAAAACTATTCAATTATTAGTAAGAAAATTATGAAACAAAAAGCGAAATTAGGTCAAATTAATAATCGGAAAATCTCATTTGTAACGGTTAGAAATATTAATCATGCCTTTGTTCAATTAGGTAAGGTTGTGAGACGGACACTCTATTCTGAAAAAGAATTAAAAATGGTTTATGAACGACGAAATATAGAAAAAGCTTTAGCAAAAGCAGCTATTAAAGCACTATCAACGTATGTTAAAAAATCTGATGATGGCAATCAACAATTTAAGCAGCAAGCTATGTATCATTTGATTGTTTATTATCGTAATCGTATCGAAACATTAAAACGGACCAAAAATATTAATCAAGCCGAATCTGAGGAACAAAGTTACCAACTTAGATTAAAGGCTATTGCGGCTGAACGTTCTGCGATGCAGGAATTGATGGAACGAGGCTATATTACATGGTCATTAGCGTCAAGTTTACGTGAATATATTAATTATTCTGAAAATGTTATTATGCTTTCTGAAGAGGACTAAAAAATAGGTGTAACTCGCAATTTATATGCGAGTTACACCTATTTTATTGTTTTTCTATAGACTTCTAAGCAAATGATAATAACTAGTTGGACTATTGTTAGTAAAACGACAAAAGCTAACATTTTAATTGTCCACATATCGGCAATCAATTTTAATGTTAATTTTGGTGATGTTAGTAGGTAAACAGTGTGTAATCTTAAAAAACGACCAATATAGACACCGACAGATGACAAAATAGTTAGGCCAAATATAACGACATAACGAAAATAATAAGGTGTTAAGTGTAGTCGTTCTTTAATTTGGTCGGCAATTTGAGAAAATCCAACGAGTGCAAGTAACGTACATGATAAGGTACTTACCAACAAATAAGTATAGTTTAGCCACATATGAATATCTAATTTAATTAATCCTGTCATTATGTCATAGGGATGCAGTAAGCTTAAATGAAAAATATCAGTTAATAGGTAAGGCGCGTTCGGATAAAAGAATAGCCAAGCTGCTGTTAACAGCCAAAAATAAGTATTTGATAATTTATCTTTGATGTGAAAAGCTAATTCAATTGGCAGATAACCTAAAAATGTATTTAAGAGTAAAAAATTAAAAGGTGATTGTTGGTTGTAAACGAATAAGTAAATAATAATTAAGTAACATATAAAAAATAATCTGATACCGTGCTTTACATTTGTATTTATCATAATGGTCATCCTTTTCTATAGTAACTTCAGTGTAGCAAAAAATGAGATGAAATCAAATTAATAATCCGGTAGATAATAGAAAATATGGCGGGATGAGGAAACAAATCTAACAACGTGGTATAATAAAACGGTTAATAAAATAGAGGAGGCCGAGTGATGTCCATTAACTGGGGTGGTCTTGTAACGTGGGGGCATATGGTCAATATACTAGATATTATCGTTGTCTGGTTTGTTGTTTATGAACTCATGGTACTTTTACGAGGAACAAAAGCGGTTCAACTTTTTAGAGGAATCATAATTATTGTTGTGATTAAGCTAATTAGTGTGGTCGTTGGGCTACAAACTGTATCTTGGATTATGGATCAAGTTATCAATTGGGGTGTTATCGCCATGGTTGTTATTTTCCAACCGGAAATAAGACGTGGATTGGAACATCTTGGTCGTGGATCATTTTTTTCAAGAGGTAAACAGAAAAACAAAGACGAAGAACATATGATTGCTGGACTAGACTCAGCTATTCAATATATGTCAAAACGTCGAATTGGGGCATTAATTACTATCCAAATGAACACTGGATTGGAAGATTATATTGAAACCGGAATTGCATTAGATGCTGAAATTACGGGTGCATTATTAATCAATATTTTCATTCCCAATACACCATTGCATGATGGCGCGGTAATTATTAAAGATAATAAAATAGCTGTTGCGGCGGCTTACTTACCATTATCTGAAAGTAACTTAATTCCAAAAGAATTAGGAACTCGGCATCGTGCTGCAGTAGGTATCAGTGAAGTAACCGACGCAATTACGATTGTTGTGTCAGAAGAAACAGGTTCAGTGACAATTACGCGAAATAACGAACTTATTCGTGATTTATCACAAGAAGATTACCTTAAATTATTGAATACTGAATTAATTAAAGATGATGAACCTAAAAAGAACAACCCTTTCTGGGAATTTTTTGAACATTTCGGGCGTAAGGGGGATAAAAAATGAATCTAAATAAATTTTTTAATAGTCGCTCATTTTTTATTGGAACCTCTTTAATTTTAGCAATTTTATTATTTGTTTATGTTAATTATGATCAGTTAGCAAATACAAATAATTTTTCCGATTCAAAAACAACGAGTCTAGTTGCAAATGAATCAAAAACGATTGAGGCTGGCCTACAAATTACGGCCGATAGTGATAAATACTTTATTACTGGATATCCTAAAAATGTAAAATTAACATTGGACGGTCCTGGCGCTTTAATTACAACAACTGTGAATACACAAAACTTTAGAGTGTTTGCTGATTTAAAGGGTTTAAATCCTGGAAAACATGTTGTTAAGTTACAAGCAGAAGGATTAAACAAAGAAATTAGTTATAAAATTAGTCCCGCTACAATTTCTGTTAATATACAAAAACGTAAGACAACGACATTCCCTATTCAGGTGAAATTTAATGAACGTCGTTTAGCGCAAGGGTATAAGAGTGGGACGCCTGTTTTAGATAATAATACGATTTCTGCATCCGGTGCGGAAGGCGATGTGAATGCTATTTCAGAAGTGGTTGCACAAGTAAATGTCAGCAGCAATCAGATCAAGTCAACAATTTCACAAGAAGTCTTACTTGAGGCCTTAGATGTAAATGGTAAAACTTTAAATGTCGTCATGACCCCATCAACAGTCGGTGTTACAATACCGGTTGAGAGTACTAAAACCACTAAAAAATTACCTTTGAATTTTGTTTCAAGTGGAACTGGCGTATCTGGGAAGACGTATAAGTTTTCAAGTGATACAAAACAAGTAACGGTAACGGGTACAGAATCAACCTTAAGCAAATTAAGTAAACTTGATGTTGTGGTACCAATTAATAAGATTAGTGATTCCGTTACGAAAACAATTAGTATCGATTTGGATAAGAATAATTTAATTTCATCAAATCCAGAATCTGTTAAAGTAAAAATTAGTGCTTCTGGTGGAACCGCAGCATCAAAAACTGAAAGTAGTGAAACAACAACTGATCAGACATCGACGAGCTCTGAAACCAGTTCAGAAAGTAGTGAAAGTGCTACTTCGTCTTCATCGACAAGTTCTGATAGTTCAAGTAGTTCAAGTGAATCAACGAACGCATTAAATTAATTAATTAGTGAGGAGAAAATAATGAAATATTTTGGTACAGATGGTGTTAGAGGAATTGCAAATAAAGAACTAAGTCCTGAGTTAGCATTTAGATTGGGACGTTTAGGTGGGTATGTTCTATCAGAGCATGCACAACTTGAAAATAACGATAGACCACAAGTGCTTGTTGCGCGTGATACACGAATCTCTGGTCAAATGCTTGAACAAGCTTTGATTTCAGGGTTATTATCAGTTGGGATTGAAGTACTCTCATTAGGCGTTATTTCAACACCTGGTGTAGCGTACCTTGTACGTGCCCAAAATGCAGTTGCTGGAATTATGATTTCAGCTTCACATAATCCCGTTCAAGATAACGGCATTAAATTTTTTGGTGCGGATGGTTATAAACTATCTGATGAACAAGAAGAAGAAATTGAAGTTTTATTAGAAAAAGATTCTGATGATTTGCCAAGACCAGAAGGTGAAGGCCTTGGAGTATTAGCAGATTATCCAGAAGGTGTACTGAAATATACACAATTTTTGGAACAAACAATTCCTGATGATTTAGAAGGAATTCATGTTGGAATTGATTCAGCTAATGGCGCAACAAGTGGACTTGTTTCACGTTTGTTTGCTGATTTAAATGCTGAATTTGAAACAATGGCAACTTCGCCTGATGGATTAAATATTAATGATGGCGTTGGTTCAACACATCCAGAAGGATTAGCTAAATTTGTAGTTGAAAATAAGCTTGAAGCCGGGATTGCTTTTGATGGCGATGGTGATAGATGTATTGCTGTTGATGAATTAGGTAATATTATTGATGGCGATAAAATTATGTACATTTGTGGATTATACATGAATGAACGTGGTCGCTTGAAAAAAGAAACAGTTGTGACAACTGTTATGAGTAATATTGGACTATACAAAGCACTTGAAGCAGCTGATTTAACATCAGTTAAAACACAAGTTGGTGATCGTTATGTTGTTGAAAAAATGCGTGCTGACGGTTACAACATTGGTGGCGAACAATCTGGACATATTGTATTCTTAGATTACAATACAACTGGTGATGGGATGCTAACTGCTATTCAATTGCTAAATGTTATGAAGAAAACAGGCAAGAAGTTATCTGAATTAGCTGCAGCTGTTCAGACTTATCCACAAGAACTTGTGAATGTTAG
Organism: Dellaglioa sp. CoH-56-MRSF-11; assembly: GCF_056782135.1. The sequence goes on from NZ_JBXAYE010000003.1 coordinate 274,376, forward strand.
AGTGACAGATAAGCAAGCTGCATTAGATAATCAAAAAATTAAAGATAGTATTGCAGAAGTTGAAGCAGAAATGGCCGGCGATGGCCGAGTTCTTGTGAGACCTAGTGGAACTGAAAATTTATTACGTGTTATGGCCGAAGCACCAACAGAAAAAGAAGTTAAAGCTTATGTTGATCGAATTGTGCAAACAGTTCAAACTGAAATGGGCGTTTAGAAATTAAGCGAAAGAGTCATTTGAATGAAAATTCAAATGACTCTTTTTTTATTTTAAAGTTGATTTAAAATATAGACCAATATATTAATTCTTGACAAAAAAATATCAGAAAGGTATATTAATAGATATTGATAAGGGTTACTTGTTTTTTAAACATCTATACCAATTTTAAAATAATAATAAAAAATACATTTAAAAAAAGGATGACATAAACTATGTGTGGAATTGTTGGCGTAACAGGAAAAACGAATACTGTTGAAATTTTAATTAATGGTTTGGAAAAATTAGAATACCGTGGTTATGATTCAGCCGGTATTTTTGTTGATAACAAAACGGGTGAAGATTACCTTGTTAAAGAGGCTGGACGTATTTCGAATTTGAAGTCGGCCATTGATGATAAGGTTCATGGAACTGCTGGAATTGGACATACGCGTTGGGCAACACATGGCGTACCAAGTAAATTTAATGCCCATCCTCATGTTTCTGAAGATGGCCGCTTTTACCTTGTACATAATGGCGTTATCACTAATTTTTCTGAGTTAAAAGAACAATATTTAAAAGACGTAAATTTTGTTAGTGAAACAGATACTGAGGTTGTTGTTCAATTAATTGGATATTTTGCAAATAAAGAAAATTTAACTGCTAAACAAGCATTCAAAAAAGTTTTATCATTACTTGAAGGTTCTTCATATGCTTTCTTGATGATGGATCGTGAAGAACCAGAAACATTGTTTGTGGCTAAGAATAAGAGTCCTTTATTAATTGGTGTTGGGGATGGCTTTAATGTTGTCTGCAGTGATGCCATGGCAATGTTGAAAGAAACACATGACTTCATTGAACTCATGGATGGTGAAATGGTTATTGTTAAACCTGACTCTATTGAAATTGAAAATAAAGCTGGTGAAGCCGTATCACGTGATTCATATCATGTTGAAATGGATGATAGCGATTCAGAAAAAGGCGCATATCCATTCTACATGCTAAAAGAAATCGATGAACAACCAGCTGTTATGCGACGTTTATTGAGTGAGTATGTTGAAAATGAAGAAACTGTTAAAATTGATGATAGTATTTTAAACGCAATGAAAGCTGCTGATCGCATCTATATTGTTGCTGCAGGGACAAGTTACCATGCCGGATTAGTTGGAAAAGAATTATTTGAAGGTTTAGCTAATGTACCAACAGAAGTACATGTTGCTTCAGAATTTGGTTATCATATGCCATTACTTTCAGAAAAACCATTCTTTATTTTCTTATCACAAAGTGGTGAAACAGCTGATAGCCGTCAGGTTCTTGTAAAAGTTAACGAAATGATGTACCCAAGTTTAACAATTACAAATTCAGCAAATTCTACACTTTCTCGTGAGGCAACATATACGTTATTATTACATGCTGGTCCTGAAATAGCAGTTGCCTCAACTAAGGCATATACAGCTCAAATTGCCGTTGAAGCACTTTTAGCAAAAGCGTTAGGAACAGTTACAAAACAAACAAAAGCTCTTAATTTTGATGTTTATCATGAATTAACAATGGTTGCAAATGCTATGCAAGCTATGGTTGATGATAAAGACTCAATTAATGACTTAGCGAAAGAATTCTTAAGTGAAACGCGTAACGCTTTCTATATTGGTCGTGGTATTGATTACGATGTTTCAATTGAAGCTGCACTTAAATTAAAAGAAGTCTCTTATGTTCAAACGGAAGGTTTTGCATCTGGTGAATTAAAACATGGAACTATTGCCTTGATTGAAGAAGGCACACCAGTTGTAGCTATTATTACTGATAAACCGACTGCAAGTCATACACGAGGCAATGTTCAAGAAGTCTTGGCTCGTGGAGCAAATACAATTATCATCTCAACAGAGACATTAGCAAACGAGGGTGATCAAATTGTATTACCAGATGTTTCTGACTTATTAACACCGTTAGTAAGTATTGTGCCTGCACAATTATTGGCTTACTATACAAGCCTAAACCGTGGCTATGATGTTGATAAACCTCGTAATTTAGCTAAGAGTGTTACTGTCGAATAAGATAGATTGAAGAAATGATATTACCTGTTTAAGGGTAGTATCATTTTTTTGTTTATTATTTGGTATAGACCTATTGCTTTTTTTAAAATGATATTGTATTATTGGACTATACCAATTAGAGGAATAAATAATTGAAAAGAGGACAATCAAATGAAATTAATTATTGTTAAAGACCAAAACGAGGGTGGCCAAAAAGGCTACGAAATTTTTAAAGCTGCTAAAGAAGCAAATGCTAAAGTCTTTGGACTTGCTACAGGAAGCACACCATTAACAACCTATGCCGCAATTACAGCCAGTGACTTAGATTTTACGGATTCAACATCAGTTAACTTAGATGAATATGTTGGTTTAGGTGAAAAAGATTCACAAAGTTACCGTTACTTTATGAATGAAAATTTATTTAGTAAAAAACCATTTAAGACATCTTACTTACCTAATGGTCTTGAAAGTGATTCAGAAAAAGAAACAAAACGTTATGACAAAATTATTGAAGATAATCCAATTGATTTACAAATTTTGGGTATTGGTAAAAATGGTCATATTGGATTCAATGAACCTGGAACAGCTGAAGATAGCTTGACACATAAAGTTCATTTAACGGAGTCAACGATCAAATCAAATGCACGTTTCTTTGATAACGAAAATGATGTTCCTGAATATGCTTATTCAATGGGTATTGGATCAATCATGAAGTCGCACAAGATTTTACTTGAAGCTTTTGGTGAAAGTAAGGCAGAAGCTATTAAGGGAATGATTGAAGGCCCTATAACAGAAGACCTACCTGCAAGTTTCTTACAAAATCATGATGATGTAGTTGTCATTGTTGATGAAGCAGCTGCAAGTTTATTAAAAAATAAATAAAATTATCATCCATATGTAGAACTAATTCATTTAAAGCGTTAAAATAAATGGATTGGTTCTATTTGTGTTTTGTGCTTGCTTGACGGCTGATAGTAAGTCTAGTAACATGATGACAATTGTAAGAAAATACGTTTTTAGGAAGTTGAAAAAATGGTCGATTATAAAATTAGAGTAAAAAATGTCACAAAAGAATATGACTTATTTAAAACAAAATCTGAACATATCAAATCATTCTTTTCTTTTAAAAGTACGACGGTACCTCATTTTTGGTCTCTTAAAGGAATCTCGATGGATGTTATGAGTGGAGAAACACTTGGTTTAATTGGCGTTAACGGCTCAGGTAAATCAACGTTATCCAATATTATTTCGGGGATTATTCCACAAACAACCGGTATTGTAGATGTTCGCGGAGAAACTTCTATTATTGCTATCGGCGCTGGATTGAGAGGCCAACTAACCGGATTAGAAAATATTCGATTAAAAGGTTTAATGCAGGGTCTAACTAACCAACAAATTGATGATATTTTAGATGAAATTATTAATTTTGCTGATTTAGGTGATTTTGTTTATCAACCCGTTAAAAGCTATTCTAGTGGGATGAAATCTCGTTTAGGCTTTGCTATTGCCGTGCATATTGATCCTGATATTTTGATTATTGATGAGGCATTGTCAGTTGGCGATGATACTTTTTATCAAAAATGTGTTGATAAAATTAACGAATTTAAAGAACAAGGAAAAACAATTATTTTTGTTAGTCATTCATTAAAACAAATTGAAATGCTATGCGATCGTGTCGCATGGATCCAATATGGTGATTTAAAACAAGTTGGTCCTACTAAAGAAGTTGTCACTAAATATAAAGCTTATATTGATTGGTTTAAAAAATTATCAAAAAAAGAAAAAACAGCGTACCAAAAGAAACAAAAAGAGGCTCAAAAAGCGTTTAGTATCGATGACTATCTTATTAACCAAGTAGACAAAGAAAGTGCTGATGAAGCAAATTTAGGCGTTTCAAAGCAAGTTATTACCGAAAAGGTAAAAAAGGATTTCTATGGCTCTGTTTTAAATGAAAAAATGTCTAAACCAAGTAAGGTGCTAACAGCTGTGATTTTAGTCGCTGTGGTATTCTTTAGTTTAGTAAATATATCAGGGCATTCAATAAGTCATATTATTGAGAACCCAACAAGTATTGTTCATCCAGATAATACGAAATAATAGGAAAGTGTTGGCGTAGATCATTCGACAGCACTTTTTTAATACAAACTATTGACAACGCTTACATTTGATGTTATCTTAAGTTTGTAAGGTATATGAATTACCTTTATCAATTCTCTTTCTCTCTTATGCTAGCCACTATTGCGATGTAGTGGCTTTTTTTGTGCTTGTTGTACTTATTGTCAAATGTGTTTATACTTAATTAAGAGAATAGATGTAGAAAGTTGGGTTCAATATGAAAAGTCATGAAGTTTTATCATTAATTGAAGAAATTACTAGAAAAGATGGTTCTAAATATTTTGAATTATCGAACATGGTACAAAATGGGAGAGCAGAACTTGCAGTTCAAAGAGATTTATTGAAAGAAGTCCGTATTCTACAGTTAAATATTCCCAGATCATCACACGTTATTAATTATGAAAAATATATTAATCAAAATTTTGAAATGCCACTAGAAGCATTTACTGAATATCAAGAGTGGCATAAAACAGAAGAAGCTCAAAATGATTTGAATGCGATATTAAAAGACAATCATATTGAGTAAATATTACCAAAAATATCTTTACAAAATAGGTTAACCTATGGTATAAAATAGTATAGACAGAAATGAATTATAAAGATTGCTCAGTAGTTCAGCGGTAGAACGCTTGACTGTTAATCAAGATGTCGTAGGTTCGATCCCTACCTGAGCAGTATTCATAGAGGATGATCGACTTACTGCCGGTTATCTTTTTTTATTTATGAACTTAATTTTTTGAGTCCATTATAAGAAATTAATGATTAACTTGAATTATTTCTGAATACAGTTTAAAATTAAGAGATTGTAAGAAAGGGGGATTGCGAAATGTCATCAAACAACCATACAGGTGTCGGTAACGATCGTCGTCCAGTTAATACTCCAAACAAAAAGAACCGTCGTCGTAAACAACAAGAACTTGCTACTTTCTTAAAAGAAAGCAAAGCTAACGACGCAGCAGTTGCAGCAAAAAAAGCATAATTTAGTTAAATAAATGATGGCCACCGTTGATTAGAACGGTGGTTTTTTTGCATACTTTAGAATGAGTATTTTTTATTTAAATATATTTTTAGTGCCTTTTAGCTTACAATAAAAGAATCAATAAACTGACTAATGGAGTGATTTAAATTGGCTAAGAATTTTTATGCAGTATATAAAGGACGTAAAACGGGTATTTTCACAAAATGGCCTGATGTGGCAAAGTTGGTTAATGGATACGATGGGGCACGATACAAAGGATTTGAAACGCGAGATGAAGCCCAAAATTGGATGGATGATGGGGCACCTAGACCAACAGCGACAGGTAGTAAAAAAAGTGCGACAGCAGTTCATCAATCCGTAACTTTAACTTCAGATTCAATTCAAGTCTGGACTGATGGTGGTTCGAGAAATCATGGTAATAAATTAGGCGGTCACGTCCTAGCAGAAGATACTGCGGCATGGGCTTTTTATATTAAAACACCGGGTGAGACCTTTTCTGGTACAGATGGTGAAAAAGGTAAAACTAATAATCATATGGAAATTATGGCATTTCTTCAAGCTATGAAAAAATTAATTGATTTAGGATTACGAGAAGAACACGTCGTATTTATATTAGATTCGAAGTATGTCTTGAATGCAATTCAAAAAAATTGGTTAGTAGGTTGGCAACGTCGAAATTGGAAAAAAGCGGATGGTCAAACAGTACTTAATGTCGAACTTTGGCAACAAGTTGCTGAATTAATACCAGCTTTCACTAATGTTGATTTTGAATGGACAAAGGGTCATGCAGATAATGAAGGTAATAATAAAGTTGATGAATTATTAAATGAAACAATGGATAAAATGTAAGATAGGTGAAGTGGATTTCTACTAATGTAGAGAGCCACTTTTTTTATTTAAATGAATTCAAATTAAGATGAATAAAAAAGATTAGGCAGTAAATTAAAACGTTTACTGAAAGCGGTTGCTAAAATTCTAACGTGGTGTTATTATATTCATGAAGATAGATATAGGGGGATGATTGACAATGGAAGCTGAAGAATTAGAACCAGGGCAATCCGAAGCGCTACAGGAATTTATTTCCAATCTAGATATTTTGAACGCTTTGGCAGATGAAAAAAGACAACGATTAATTATTTTGCTAGGTTCTAAGTCACGGCAAGAGTTAACGGTTTCTGAGCTGGTTGACCGCATGGCGTTATCACAACCGGCAGTTTCACATCATTTGAAAGTTTTAAAAAATGTGGGACTTATTGATTATAAACAAACAGGATTAAAACGTTTTTACTTTTTAACACCTGAAAAAACATTAAACCGTTTGGAACATTTAATTAAAATGATTCGTGAAGGCGAAAAATCGAAGGAGGAATAGATTATGACTCAAAAAGCATATATGATTGGTACAGGTGTTGGTAACTTAGCAGCAGGTATCTATTTAATTCGTGATGGTGGCTGGCATGGTGACCAAATTACGATGTTTGGTTTAGAAAAACATGGTGCTAATGATGGCGCTGCAGTTAAAGATTATGTGACTGAATATGGTAACCAAGGTTTGAGTAATCAAAAAGGATTCCTAGCTAAAGGTGGTCGTATGTTGAATGAAGAAACATATGAAAACTTATGGGATGTTCTTCGAGAAGTGCCATCATTGGATAATCCTGGAAAGACAGTTACAGATGAAATTTTAGATTTTGATCATGCACATCCAACGCATGATATTGCACGCTTAATTGATAAAATGGATGGTATTAGAAATAAAGGCGGTAAGAATGATTATCGTCATATGCAATTTAATACACGAGATCGCGTTTTACTAACAAAATTAATGACGATGCCTGAATCAAAGGAATCAGAGATTAATGATATCAGTATTGAAAAATGGTTTGAAAATAGTCCACACATGTTTACAACTAATTTCTGGTATATGTGGCAAACAACTTTTGCCTTCAAAAAGGAAAGTTCAGCAATGGAATTACGTCGTTATATGAACCGAATGATTCTTGAATTCAGTCGTATTAACACATTGGAAGGTGTTACAAGAACACCATATAACCAATATGAAAGTATTATTTTACCAATGCGTAAATATCTTACAGACCGTGGTGTAACCTTTGTGGATAACCGTAAGATAACTGAATTTAAATTTAAAGATACAGCTTTACGTGACGATATTGTTGTCACTGGTCTTGAATATGAAGAAGTCGATAATGATAATAAAGTCGGCGAAATCATTATTAATGATGGCGATTTAGTATTTGATACGAATGGTTCAATTACAGATAGTTCATCAATGGGCGATATTGATACACCGATTGTGGAAAATATGGACTATGCACCTAGTGCTAAATTATGGAAACAAGCTACTGAACATTTCTATAACTTAGGTAAACCAGATAAATTCTTTAATGATCGTCAACAAAGTGAATGGATGAGTTTTACAGTCACAACTGATAATCATTTAGCAGTAAATGAAATTGCACGGATTACACAACAAGAACCTGGTAATGCATTGAATACCTGGGTTGATAGTAATAATTTATTATCAATCGTGGTTCATCATCAACCTCATTTCCATGCTCAAAAAGAAAATGAGACTGTATTCTGGGGTTACTGTTTATATCCTCGTCGCAAGGGTGATTTTGTTCAAAAACCATTTATCGAGATGACTGGTCGCGAAATGTTAGAAGAATTATTAGGCCATTTGGCTCAAACAGATACAGCTACGAATAATATTAGCCAACGTACAGATGAAATTATGGATAGTGTTGTTAATGTTATACCTGTTTATATGCCATATGCGAGTGCCTTATTTAACCGTCGCGCAATTGGTGATCGTCCTGACGTTGTACCTGAACATTCAAAGAATTTGGCCTTTATTAGTCAATTTGCAGAAATGCCATTTGATATGGTCTTTACAGAACAGTATTCGTTCCGTTGTGCACAAATTGCTGTGTATAAGTTCTTAGGAATTTCAGATACGCAATTAACACCATTACATCATTATGAAAAAATGCCAAAAGTTTTGGCAAAAGCAACGAAAACAATGTTTAGATAAGTTGAAATAACGATTTATAAGAATTTTTATAAATCGTTATTTTTTTGATGTATAATTAAGATTCATTCTAATTCGGAGAAGGTGTCTTAATGATCAAAATAAATACAGTAGCTGATCAGATACAATTATCAGGTATTCGTCGATTTGATGAATGGGTCTCCAAAATAGACGGTATCGATAAGTTAACGTTAGGTGAACCTAATTTCATCACACCTCAACATATTATGGACGCTACAAAAACAGCGCTTGATAACGGACAAACACATTATGAAGCCTCAGCTGGTAATCCAGAATTACGACAGGCAACTGCTGATTATTATAATGAAAAGTTTGAATTGGCTTATGACGCAAAGAATGTTTTAGTGACCGTTGGGGCAACTGAGGCAATTGCTACAGCATTAAAGACGGTAACAACACCAGGAGATTACATTTTAGTACCAGTTCCTTGTTATCCAGCTTACTTGCCATTAATGCAGTTACAAGGCGTTAAACCTATTTTTATGGATACACGTACGACGAACTTTAGGGTAACGGCAGAGCTTATTGAAAAGACATTGCAGGAAAATAAGAATAAAGCTATCGTTGGATTTATATTTAATTATCCAACTAACCCTACCGGTGTTTCTTATGGTAAAATTGAGTTATCTTCTATTAAAGATGTTTTGAAAAAACATGACATTTGGGTGATGAGCGATGAAATTTACTGCGAGTTAACCTATGAACAACCGCATATTTCCATGGCTAATTTGTATCCTGAAGGGACAATTTTAATAATGGGATTGTCTAAATCACATGCAATGACCGGTTGGCGGATTGGGTTTGTATTAGCTGAAGAACGATTAATTAATGCTATGAAAAAGGTCCACCAATATCACGTAACGACCGCGGCAACTTTATCACAAGTAGCTGCACTTGAAGCTGTTAAAAATGGGAAGCAAGATAGTGTACCAATGAGAGATGCTTATCATATTCGTCGTGATAGATTGGTAACAGCCTTAGAAAAATTAGGTTATAATTTAATTAAACCAGATGGCGCCTTTTATTTATTCGTTGAAATACCTAAAAAACTAAAATTAACGTCAGTTGAATTTTGTCAGCAACTTGCTCTGAAAGAAAAGGTAGCTGTTGTTCCAGGTAGTGCATTCACAGAATTTGGTGAGGGCTACTTTAGAATAAGTTTTGCTGCAAGTGATGAACAGTTAGCAAAACTCATCATCGCCTTGGAAAATAGTAAGCATTAAATTCAATTTATTAATCTAATTATGGTACGTTTGTATGAGTAAAAGGAGTGATTAAAATGGATGGAAATGTTGACTGGACAATTGCTGAGCTTAAAAAAATTGAAACAGAAGAAAACCAATTATTGATTGAAGCTACAATTGCGCTATTAAAAGATCAGTCAGTTGAAATTGAGAGCTTGCATGGCTCAATGGAAGGGCAGCTTTGGAGCCCAAGTAACTGGCGTAAGTAAAATCATCAATAATGGCAACAAAACAAGTGAGGAGTGACGATATGAATAATAGATTAGAAAAGTTGGACTTTGACATAACACCGGTAACTTTTAAACGCGTTTTAGTTGCCATAGATGAGGATGATTCTGAATCATCAATTTTAGCTTTTAATTATGCGGTAGCGTTAGCTAAGTTACAACAAATTCCTTTAGGGATTGTTTCAATATTAGAGACAGGTGATATGAATATTTTTGATTCTATGTCACCAGTTGTTATCAAAGAAAATAAAAAATTACTTGAAGAAAGTATCGAACGCTATGTAGATAAGGCGCATGATTTTGGCGTTAAAAATGTACAAGCAATTGTTTCTGCTGGTAGACCAGGTTCTGAAATTGTTGAGAAGGTTATTCCAGATTTTAAACCGGATATTCTAATTTGCGGTTCAAAAACGAATACGCCAAGTAATTCAAAGAAATTATTTATTGGCTCTCAAGCTAGTTATATGGCTCAAAATGCACAATGTTCCGTTAGTGTCATCAGATAATATTTTAAAAATATGAATGTTAAAAGAGCGAAAAACTCATTTTACAGTTTTTTGCTCTTTTTTAATAAAAAAATAACATAATTGTTCGTATATATGATAAGATTAACCATAGTAAATTAAAATATAGTGAGGATGGTTAAATTGAAATATTATAAAGCGTACCGAATTAGTCTTGGGTGGCAAATTTTAATTGGATTAATTTTAGGAATTATTATTGGTGCTATTGGGTATCAAAATAAACTCATTATTAACTCACTTCAACCGCTGGGAACCATCTTTATTAATATGATCAAAATGATTGTCTTACCGATTGTTGTTTCATGTCTAGTGGTCGGAATCGCCAATATGGGAGATATCCACAAATTAGGTAGAATCGGTGGAAAAACATTAATTTACTTTGAAATTATGACAACAATTGCGATTGCATTAGGATTAATTGTTGGTAACTTAACTAAACCCGGACAATTTATAGATATTACAGCTTTAAATAAAGTCGATATTAGTCAATATGTTACAACTGAAAACTCAACCTCTACTGGGTTGAGTACGATTTTAATGCATATTGTGCCAACTAATATTTTTGAGGCACTTGTTAAAGGTGATATGCTGCCTATTATCTTCTTTTCCGTTTTATTTGGACTCGGGACAGCAACGCTAGGTGAGAAGGGAAAACCGATTATTGATTTCTTCTCAGCTGTATCTGAAGTTATGTTCAAAGTGACAAACTGGGTAATGAAATTGGCACCTATCGGTGTTTTTGCATTAATTGGTGTCACAATAGCACAATTAGGCGTTTCTGCTTTAAAACCATTAGGGTTCTTTATTATTGTGACCTATATAACGATGATATTTTTTGTTATTGTAGTAATGGGTCTTGTTGCTAAATTATTTAAAATTAATTTAATCGTCTTGTTAAAGGTAATCAAGGATGAAATGATTCTTGCTTTTTCAACGGCTAGTTCTGAAGCAGCACTGCCTAAAATTATGGAAAAAATGGAAAATTTTGGTGTTAAAAAGGGAATTGTTTCTTTTGTTGTTCCAACAGGATATACATTTAATCTAGATGGATCAGCAATTTATCAGTCAATAGCTGCTCTGTTTTTGGCACAGGCATACCATATTAATTTATCAATTGGACAACAAGTTACATTATTGATTGTGTTAATGATTACGTCTAAAGGGATGGCTGGAGTACCTGGTGCATCATTTGTCGTCCTATTAGCGACAATCTCAACTATTGGTGTTCCTGCTTCGGGGTTGGCTTTTATCGCTGGAGTTGATAGAATCATAGATATGGGTCGTACAACCGTCAATGTTGTTGGTAATTCATTAGCAGCTGTTATTATCGCACAATCAGAAAATGAATTTGATCGTGAAAAGAATCAAAAGTATTTAGAAAAATTGAACATTAAGTAACCTTAAAAAGGGGGCTTTCGGAAAAAAATGACGAAAGAAATTAAATTAAAATGGTTGTTAATAGGTTCAGTGATTAGTAGCGCAGGTTCAAGTTTCGTCTGGCCGTTAACAACAATTTACATGCATAACTATTTAGGTAAAAGTTTAACATTTTCTGGAATTGTACTATTAATAAACTCAGTTGCGACTATTATTGGTAATTATGCTGGTGGTTATTTATTTGATAAATGGCGGCCTTATTATGCGACATTGGTAGGAATCGTAATTGCATGGTTGGCCGTATTAGGCTTAGTTTTCATGCATGGCTGGCCAGCATACCCAATTTTGCTAGTTATTTTGGGTCTTGGTAACGGGATTGTGGCAACAATTTTAAATTCATTTGCGGCCACAATTAGAAGAAAAGATAGTCGATATGTTTTTAATCTCTTTTATTTAGCTTTAAATTTAGGGATTGTTATTGGGACATTATTAGTTGGATACGTGATTGAAGTTAGTGTCACAATGGTCTTTGTATCAGCATTAATTTTATATTCAATATTTTTGATTACTGCTATTTTAGCGTATAGAGTTGATCCAATACGAAAAAAAGTGAAACCAACAAAATCAGAACAATCAGCTGGTGTTAATCCCAAAGTTTGGATTATCGGCGCAATGTGGTTAACATTCCTGGTTATTTGGTTGAGTTACGAGCAATGGCAAAGTAATTTATCAATTTATATGGATAAGTTAGATATTCCATTGAGTCAATATAGTTTATTATGGACGATTAATGCAGGACTCATTGTTTTTGGACAACCACTAGTGACGCTTGTAACGAGAACAATTGCTAAGTCATTATTTAGACAAATTATTATGGGTGTTGGCTTATTTGCGTTATCATTTACAACACTTATTTTTGCGAAAGACTTTTCTCATTTTGTCTTTTCAATGGTCTTGTTGACGTTAGGTGAAATGGTCGCATTCCCAGCCATTCCGGCATGGATTAATGAACTGGCCGAGCCAGGTCAAGAAGGTAAGGCACAAGGAACGATTAATATTGCCGCATCTATTGGTAAAGCGTTAGGACCATTAGTTGGTGGAATCGTAATTGAACGATTGTCATACAACGGTTTGTTCGTTGGTTCGACATTATTAATCTTACTTGCCTTGGCAGTTGTTGTTATTGCAACTAAGAAAGCGAATATAAAATCGTAAAAAAATACCACAACTTTTATAAGGTTGTGGTATTTTTTATTCTAAATCATTAAAATAGGCTAATAAATCAGTCGTAGATAGGTTGGCACGTTTTTCACCTGATAAATCAGATTGAATCTGACCATCATTTAAGACAATTGTTCGATTACCATATGATAATGCGTCCTCTAAGTGATGCGTAATCATTAGACAAGATAATTGTTCTTGTTCAACAATTTCGGCGGTTAATTTTAATAATTCTTGGCTTGTTTTGGGGTCGAGGGCGGCCGTATGTTCATCTAGTAGCAGTAAGTCAGGTTGAATCAAAGTTGCCATTAAAAAACTTAATGTTTGACGTTGACCACCAGACAAGTTTCCAGCAGGTGTATTTAAATGTTCTGATAAACCATTTGGCATCTTTGCGGTTAATTCACGAAATTGCGTCATTTTTTGTTTTAAATGACGAGGTTTAAACCGACGGCGACTGCCTCGATTTAAGGCTAATAATAGATTTTCAGCGACTGTCATTCTAGGTGCTGTGCCCATTTTAGGATCTTGAAAAACACGACTAATATAATTTGTCCGTTTAATATCATTTTCATTCGTAATATTTTTATTGCGTAACATAATTTTGCCACTCGTTGGTTTAATATTACCAGCAATTGTATTGAAAAGGGTCGATTTACCAGCGCCATTAGTACCAATTACAGTTATAAAATCGCCTTTATTGATGGTGAGGTTTAAATTTTTTAAGATTTGTTGCTCCTCAGAAGTACCGGTATTAACGGTAGTGACGATATTGGAAAGTGAAAAAATGGGTTCAGTCATTTTGAATGGCCTCCTTCAAACAAAGTATTTAGTCTTAGCGCTTTTCGGAGAGTTGGTAACATTAAACAGAATGCTAAAATAATAGCAGAAATTAATTTTAAATCGTTTGCGTTAAAGCCTAATGTTAATACAATTAAAATAACAAATCGGTAGAAAATACTACCAATGACAACGGCAACCAAACGTGCTGTTAATGATAAGTTACCAAAAACAACTTCACCGATAATAATTGCAGCAAGCCCAATGACAATCGTTCCGATACCCATACTGATATCAGCATAGCCATTATTTTGCGCGATTAGCCCACCGGCAAGTCCGATGAAGCCATTTGAAACCATTAGTCCTAAAATCTTCATACGATCGGTTTGGATACCAAGTGAGCGGGCCATTTTTTCATTATCACCGGTTGCGATGAACGCTTGGCCTAATTCGGTATTTAAAAAGAAAGCGAGTAAGCCAATACTAATGATAACCAGAATGAGCCCTAATACAACGGAATCAAAAGATGCAGGAAGATTAGTTAGAAAGTGAGCAGAAAAAATTGTATTTTGTCCAAGTAAACTGATATTTGCTTTTGTTAAAATTCGTAGGTTAATTGAATATAAACTTGTCATGACAAGGATTCCAGCTAATAAAATCGGAATTTTACCTTTTGTATAAAGTAACCCGGTGGCTAGACCAGCTAGTGTCCCTGCTAGAAATGCAAAGAATGTGGCCAGAAGCGGGTTAACTCCGTGGATTAGACAAATCACAGTTACGCTGGCGCCCATTGGAAAAGTACCTTCGACAGTCATATCAGGAAAGTCTAAAATTCTAAATGAAAGATAAAGACCAAGACCTAAAACCCCCCATAGGAGTCCTTGTCCGATAGCAGATACAATAATTGTCATTTGATTAACTCTCCTTTATTTTTGGCTTGATCAATTAATGCTTGTGGAATTGTAATATTTAAGGCCTTTGCTGTTTTCAAATTAATAACAAGATCACCTTTTTTTACAAAATTAATTGGTGTTGTTGCAGGGACACTTTTTCCAGAAAGAACGGCAGCAGCCATTTTACCAGTGGCTACACCTAAATCATATTGGTTAATACTAATAGTTGCCAAGCCGCCATTTTTGACCATTGTATCTACTGCAGGGAAAATTGGAATTTTAGCTTGTGTCGCATTTTTAACGAGAGTCTGCATACTTGATGCTACTGTGTTATCCGTGGGGACATAAACGGCATCAACAGATGCTACGAGCGATTGTGACACTTGGTCAACATCATTTGTAGAGGTAATTGTTGCCGATTTAACTTCTAAGCCTGATTTGATTGCTGCAGATTTAAATTGTTGATACTGTTTTGTAGCTGAATCGTCACTTGATGTGTAAAGGACACCCACGGTTTTCATATTAGGTATTAGTTCCTTCATTAAAGCTAACTGTGCTTTAATAGGTGCTTGATCAGAAACACCGGTGATATTATTACCTGGTTTCTGATTGTTGCTAACTAAACCAGAACCTTTTGGATCAGTAACGGCACCTAAAATAATTGGTGTTTTTTTAGTTACATTAGCTAAAGATTGTGCAGAGGGTGTTGCGATACCAATCATGAGATTAACATTTTCATTATTAAACTTGTCACTCATTGATTTTAAATTACTTTGATCAGCTTCAGCATTTTGGAAATCAATATTCACAGACTTACCAGGTACGTAACCTTCTTTTTCTAATCCAGCAATAATTCCTTTATGAATCGCATCCAGTGCAGGATGTGTTGTTAATTGAAGAATACCAATTGTTGGTACTCCTTTAGCGTTTGAAAATGTTGTTGGTTGAAGTGTTGAGAAAAAAGCAATCACTAAGAATAAAAATAACGCAATAATGGTTCCAATTAATCGTTTCATTTTATAAGTACCCCTTTAATTTTTAATAAAAAAAGACAGTCCTCAGATTCGAGGGCCGTCTTGAAAGACAAAACCCCCGCATGAATATACTGATATCCATACAGGGGTTTTGATTTATAGAAACCAAACCGATATACAGATACAATCTGAATAGACAGATTATATCTGTAAAAAACAGACTACAATCTGAATAACCGGCTTTGCCAACGATTATTAAGTTTTACTTGTGAATAAGTCATAGGCTTGATTTCCTCTCTGAGTTAGTTGATAAATGTAGTATAGATAAATCTGATATTATTGTCAAATATTATTTAAAAGATTTTAAAAGTTATAAAGAGTATAATTTAGAAAACAACAAAATTGATTCGACATTCATAGTGCGGTATGATATTTTTATTGGGAATAGCGCACTATGAATTCATAATATGAGGTGAAAAACTATGAAAAAATCGTTAAAGATTGGTATTAGTATCGGAAGTATTTTAGTTTTGGGAATTCTTGGTGGAGCAAGTTTCAATCAAAGTATGCATTTTAATAAAGGCATCACAATTAATGATACAGATGTCAGTGGATTAAGTGTTGATAAAGTTATTAGTAAGTTAAAAAATGAAACGTCAAAAAATGTTATTTATGTAGGTAAAACAAAAATAGTCGATGCAAAAGATACAACAACTGGTTTTACTGATGAAGATAAGCCAGCGATTAAAGCATTGTTGAAGAAGCAACGTACCATTCTTCCTTCAAATGTTAAGAAAAATTATGCGATTGTTCCACAAAAGTTGAATACAACAGTTAAGGATCAATTAAAAGCACAATTAAAAACCCAACTAACAAAGTTAAATAAAACAAGAACAGTGGCTGTTGATGCAAGTCCCATTTTAAAAAATGGAAAAGTATCAGTAACACCTGGGAAAAAAGGGAATCAATATAATGTTAAGCAAATTTTAGCTGCCTATGATAAGGCTGGCTATAGTAGCATTACGAAGTTGAAGGATACTGAACTCCAACCTTTATCTGCTGACAGTAAAACAGTTAAAGCTGATACTGAAAAATTGGATACACTAGCTGCTAGACAGACTGTTTATACCGTTCAATCAACGAAGTATACGTTGAAGGGTGCAGATATTCTTAAGCAAGCAACTGTTGAAGATGGTAAATATGTTGTTGATACGAGTGGTATTTCTGCAAAAGTAGATGAAATTAATAAGAAACAAGCAACATTGAATAAAAAGTATAATTTTAAAACGGCTACAGGAAGTACTGTTCCAGTTAGTGGACAATCATATGGTTGGGCCCTTGGAATGAATGACTCAGTGACACATGTTTTGACAGCGTTAGAAGATGGTACTGCAGCTATTGACGCAACCAATGATAAATATGGTGTTGGCTATAATACTTATGGAACTGGTTACACAACGACTGCAAATGATGGACTTGGAGATACGTATGCTGAAGTGTCAATTGCGCAGCAGAAAGTTTGGATCCATAAAAATGGCAAGGTTGTTTTAACAACTGATGTTGCAACTGGTAAACATAGTACTGGTGAAGATACAACTAAGGGTGTTTGGTATATTATGTACAAACAAACGCCATCAATACTTAAAGGTAGTGAAGTTGGTAAAGCTAATTATTCTGTCAAAGTTAGTTACTGGGCTCAATTCACAAATAGTGGAATTGGTTTCCATGACGCTAGTTGGAGAACAAATTGGTCTAAAACAGCTTATCTTAAAGATGGTTCTGGTGGTTGTGTTAATACAAAACCAGCCGCAATGGCAACTTTATTTGCGAACGTTTCACAAAACGAACCTGTTGTTGTTTATTAATTTAAGGCTTAATCAGTTCTTAAACTGGTTAAGCTTTTTTTAATGATTTATTATTAATAACTTCATAGATAAGTCATAAAGCCAAGGTAGTATGAACCTATACCAGAAAGGAAGTTTAACAAAATGAAAATAGATAAAAACAAAGATAATAAATTAATAAGTGATAATATCGTTTCTGCACAAGTCATTGCGTTGAACAATCATATTATTACTGTAAAAACTGAAAATTCAGAAATTATAAAAATTAAACAACCAAATAGTACAAAAAATGACAAGATATTTCTAGAGACAATGAAAGATATTTTACGGTCGGGATTGTGGATTCCTGTGAATCGAGTCATGCAAATTATAATGCGTTATGACTGGTTTGATACGCCATTTGAAGAATATAGTTATGTATAGAAATCATGTATAATAACGTTAGAGGTGGCAGGGATGACGATTAAATTAATTGCAGTAGATTTAGATGGTACATTTTTAAGGGATGATAAATCATACGATAAAGAAAGATTTTCGCATCAATTTGAAAGGATGCAACAACAGGGAATACATTTTGTGGTAGCAAGTGGGAATCCAACCTTAGCCATTGAACAATATTTTAAAGAAATTAAAGATAAAATTGGTTACGTTGCTGAAAATGGAGCAGTCATTCAAGATGCAAAAGAGTTATTGAAAGAATACATTTTTGAAAATAGTCTCTATCAAGAAACGATTCAGTATTTGAAGGAAACATTCACTGAAATAGGACTATTAGCGGTTAATAATCAAGGAGGTTTCTATGATAAACGGGAATCTGATACATTTATTCAAGATGTAAATGATTATTATCCGAAAGTAACCGGAGTCGATAATTTGGTATCACTTAATCAAGGAATTTCTATGCTGACGGGTCATTTTCCCGTGTCGTTATATGAAAGAATATCATTACAATTAAATACTGAAATGAATAATAAACTTCAAGCAAAAGCGT
Organism: Dellaglioa sp. CoH-56-MRSF-11; assembly: GCF_056782135.1. The sequence goes on from NZ_JBXAYE010000003.1 coordinate 292,844, forward strand.
CTGGATTTGGTTATATTGATATTAATTTAGTGAACGCGACAAAGAAAAACGGCATAAATTTACTACAAAATCGTTGGCAAATCTTGGATGAAGAAGTTGCGACATTTGGGGATAATGATAATGATCAAGAAATGTTGGCGTTCACGCCGAATAGTTTTTCTATGGCTAGCGGATCAAAGTTAGCTAAAAAAACAGCAAAACACATCATTGGGTTGAATCAAAATGATAGTGTTTTGGATAGCATTGATGATATTTTAAATCATAAATTGTAAAGAAACGTTCTTTTCCAAGGGGCGTTTCTTTTTAGTTCTTTGTATCCGTTTACTTATGCAGTATAATAGAGTTATTAAAGCATAATCGGAGGAATGTAATTTTGACAGTCAAGATAATTGCAGTGGATTTAGATGGTACATTTTTAAGAGATAATAAAACGTTTGATGAAGTTAGATTTAGTCACCAATTAGTTGAACTAAAAAATAAAGGGATTCATTTCGTGGTAGCAAGTGGAAATCAAGTTATGAAAATTAAAGATATTTTTAAACGTATCTCTGGTGAAATAGGTTACGTTTCAGATAACGGTGCGGTTATTTATGATGGCAACACCCATATCAGATCATTTAATATTGATCCAGCCGTATTTGAAAAAACAGTTTTATATATCCAAAAGGTATCGCCAAATTATGGAATCTTAGCATCAACAGATGAGAGTGGGTATATTGATGCAAGTGAGTCTGATAACTTTGTAGAAATGGCTAATACGTACTATCCAGACATTATTAAGGTCCCTAATTTAAGTAAGGTTGAAAAAACTATTTCTAAAGTTACGATTAATGGCCCCATTGACGAATATAAAACATTTGCGGTTAAATTAAAAGAAAATGTTGATGAATCATTAGTTGCAAAAGTTTCTGGTTTTGGATTTATTGATATCAATGTTAAAGAGGCAACAAAACAAAATGGGTTAAATGCTTTGCAAGAATTATGGGATGTAAAAGATGATGAAGTAGTAACCGTTGGAGATAATGATAATGATGCTGAGATGTTGGCATACACACCATTAAGTTTTGCAATGGAAAAGTCTTCAAATATGGCAGCTAAAATGGCAAATCATCGTATCGGTTCAAATCAAGATGATAGCGTCTTAGATTTAATTGATGACGTTTTAGCAGGTAAATATTAAAATATAATTTAGATAATGACGTAAAAATAAGTGATGATTATCACTTATTTTTTTACAAAAAAAACCACTTTCTTGTGAAAGTGGCAGATAATTAAATTTATTTAGAAACAACGCTAAAACGTTCTTGATGATGTGAATTAGATTCAATTTCATCAACCAATGCGATAGAGAAGTCGGCATAGCTAATTTCACTATTACCTTGTGAATTCATTGTTAAAACGTCACCGGCAATTTGATAGTGGCCTGTTTTTTCGCCACTAGGATTGAAAAATGCAGCTGGTGAAATATAGACCCAATCTACATTTGAAACGGTACGGAGTGTGACTAAAGCATCACGCATATTTTTGGCTGTTGCTTTAGCACCTTCAGGGAAGTCAGGTGTATCACCAAGTAACAGTGTTTTTTCAGAATCAACGAAAAGACTACTTGCGCCACCAACAATAACGAGCTTAACCTTAGTATCAGCTAAGATATCCGTTAAATGTTTTAATGATGTTTGATGAAGATTTTCTTGACCAAATGGAGCGTTAAAAGCATCTACAATAACATCAAATAATTCTAAATCAGCAGTTGTTAACTTGAAAAGATCTTTTTCTATAAAAGGAACATCTTCTGTTAATTTGCTTTTATTTCTAATAATAGCAGTAACATCTAAATGACGAGAAACTGCCTCTTTTAATGTAGATTGTCCTTGTTTACCAGTTGCACCAATAATTCCAATTTTCATTTTATAACTCCCTTTCTAAGTAACTGTCTTCACAATAGTTGAATGACATTTTTTTGTCAAAGAATAAGTCGTCAGGTTACATCTTTATTTTAACTGATAAATATGGTATGTTTATAGTTGTTATGGGGATGTTCAGGATTCGACAGGTATAGGTTGAGCTTGGATTGCGTTTCGAAGTTTGCGTCTTCGTTAAAACGCTCAGTTAAATTATAACTGCAAAAAATAATAGTAATACTTACGCTTTAGCTGCTTAATAGCGCTCTAACGTAGATCCTCCTAGTATCGTCCATGTGCTAGATCTGGGTCCTAAATTAAGTGGACTTACGTTAACTTCTTCCACCTGGAGAAGTTAAAAGAGACTAATCAGGTTAGTCAGACGTGTTAGCCCTGTTATACGGCGCTACGGTTGGCGAATTTTAAATAGTATAACTATGAACGTAGATGTTTGAGTGGCAATATGCTTGGACGCGGGTTCGACTCCCGCCATCTCCATTTTACAGTTTGAATAAGGTTGAAAAGCCTTATAAAATATCACTTTTGCATTTTAAAAGTTTGAATAAGATTGAATGAGTTTGAATGCAAATTAAGGTGTTTTTAAGGTGATTTTTGACAATCCTATTCAACATAACAGATGAAAAGATGACTTGATTCGACGAGTTATCTTTTTTATTTTGCCATAAAATTAGAGGTCTATTATGAAAAAATAAATTAATTTGTTAGAAATTACGGACACAAAAAATGACCATTTACAAAGGATTATTTTTGTAAGTAGTCGTTTTTTACGAACTTTATATTAAAATAAAGGTATAAACCAAGAAAGAATATAGTTAGTAACCATATCTAATATTGGAGATAGAGGTTAACTCTTTTAATTTTTTAGATTGATTGTCAGATAAAGGTTGTTCATCATTCCTGATGGCTTTAGAAAGATCTAAGTTCATGCGACTTAAAATGAATGGAACAGAAGAACGTTTTTGTTTTAGTTCTTCGAGATAAGCTTGTAACGTAATTTTAAGTGTATTATTACCATTATTTGTACTTAAATCAGTTAATAAATCGGTAATAATTTGTTCGGCCTGTTTTCCACGATCATCTCCGCCGGAAAACCATTTTAATTTATTCATAGACTAGAACTCCTTAATTTATTTGTATTAACTAATAATATATTAAAATATATAAATTAAAGAGAAATAGTTAACATAATAAATGATAAATATGGTCCCAGTTGATCATTAAAATATAAATTAACCTACCAGTTTATGCCTGCCATATTTGTTGGAAGTATATTTTATCTTTAAAAAGTGGAATTATTTTTAGTTGATTTAATGACTAATCTTTGTAATACTAAATTTATAAAAATTTAGGGGGTTCGTATGTCAAAAGGTAGAGTTGAAGCGTTCACAGATGCTGTAGTTGCTATTATTATGACAATCATGGTTTTAGAGTTAAAAGCACCAGAGGGAGACACATTTTCAGATTTAATACCGCTTCAAAGTACTTTTTTAGCTTACGTATTAAGTTTCTTTTTAATTGGTGTCACCTGGAATAATCATCATCACATGTTTCAATTGGCGGATAAAATCAATGGGCGGGTGTTGATTGTTAATACTGGATTTATGTTTGTAATGTCATTCATGCCATTTGCAACAAGCTGGGTTGGTGAACATTATAATAAATTTGCGCCTGCCTTTTTATATGGCCTTGTCTTTCTATTATTTAATATTATGTATGTAGTATTAACTAATGAATTACTTCGAGCAAATGGGCCTGAATCAAATTTAGCAAAAGCAATTAAAAATGACAATAAAACATGGGTGTCGTTATCTTTTTCACTTATTGGATTGATGTCAGTATTTATTAAACCAGAGTTGGTGTTAATTTTTTGTCTGATTGTACCATCAATTTGGTTTATACCTAATCGATTAATTGAAAATTTCTATAAAGACAAATGAAAAAAAGTTCCAACAAGAAATTTCTTGTGTAATAATCCCTTTATGGTTGTCAGATGAAATAATATAATTTCATCCGATAATCATGGAGGGATTTTTGTATGTCC